>JAUIJR010000009.1 GCA_030431075.1 Polyangia bacterium
ACTCTCCAGTTTGATTTGTGCTCTGCTCTACGAAAGCCTCGCGGCCTCCGTGAGCGGTTTTGATTCTCTTGGAATCGAGGGTGTCGGCCATCTCTGGTCCGACGTCCCACTGGGTGTCTAGCGTCTGCCTACGCTGGCCGAAGCCTGCGAGGCGTACGCGACATGACTCTTGTTCCTGCTCTCCAGTTTTCAGGTGGCGAAGCCTTGGAAACCCCTTTCGGCGGGGCTCACTTTGAAGCTCGTTGGGAGCTTCGGCGGCCACCCCCGCCATCGGCAGGGGACGCGGTTTGTACTCGGCGTCTGCGACGACGTCAAGGACTTGTGGCCTAATTTTTTTGCCGACGAGAACGCTCGAATTTTGCGCTCCAGGGGCGGTTCATGCGGGGTCGGCGGAAAGGCGGCGAGTCGGCCGCGCGTCGCTTCGCTGGATCCCTCAATCTTTCTTCTGGCGCTTTTTCGCCCGCCGCTTTCGCCGCTTTCCCGAAGGCGCGTCTACGGCCACGCCCGCGTCCTCCGCGTGCGCCACCATCGCCTCGATCTGCTCGAGCAACTCGGGGGTCTTGGGCATCAGATGGTGTCGGTAACTGGGGTCGGCGCCGGGCGCCCAGCGCAAGAACATGACCAGGCGCTCGCCCTCGAGGCTGGCGGGCAAGGTGTCGTCTTGGCGCAGCACGAGCAGCTGCTTGTTCCCCGTGCGCTTGGGCAGCTCACCCAAGAGCACCTCGTCGAGCTCCACGTCCAGGTACTGCTCGGGTCGCCCCGCGTAGCGCCCACGGCCCCAAACCTGCTCCACCTTCACCTCGAGCACCAAGTCCGCGTGCCCGATCCGGGCGTTGAAGAGGCGCTGGTCCAAGACGTCGTTGGGCGCGCGGCCCCCCATCCGCAGCGGCGTGGGGGTGTAGCTGTCGTCGAAGGCCACGCCGTAGCGCGCCTCCCACGCGATCGCGTCGCTCGGCGCGCTCAGGGAAATCTCACCTTTGTTTCGGCAGCCGGGCGCGAGCAGCAGCCCGACCAGGAGCACGACGCAGCCGAGGCTACTTTGGCGCGCCGCTACCCGCTTGACCGGCCCTGTCCGCACGCGCTGGAGACTAGCGCTATGCTCCCGCCCGCGCGAGTCCCCGGCCCTTGGCTCGGGAGCGCGCCCCCAAGACCGAGAGCCATGAACGCACACGACTTCCGATCTGGATCCCTTCTTTGGACCTTGCCCTTGGCGACCAGCCTGCTCGCCCTCGGGGCGTGCACCGGTGAGAAGCCGAACGCGGGGAGCGCGGGCGAGGGCAAAGCCGAGGCCGGTGCGAAAGCCGGCAGCGGCGAGGCGGCCAAGCCCGGCACCGACGAGGCGGCCAAGCCCGGCACCGGAGCCCCCAAGCCCGAGGACCTCGCCGCCCCGGCCAAAGACTGCTGCCGCTACTGCTTCGAAGGCACGCCCTGCGGCGACCAATGCCTGCCCGAAGGCGAGACCTGCACCGAGGGTACCCAGACTTGCGCCTGCCCTGGCTCTGATCGCCCGCCCGGCCAGTTCAAGAAGCACGACCGCGCCTTGCAAGGGCTCGTCGCGCCGGACGTCTTCCCCTTCAACGCCGCGCAGGGCGACCCCGTGGGTGGTCCCTTCACGCTCGAGATGGCCTTCGAGGGCGCGCCGGAGCTCGCCGACGCGAGCAAGGGCAAGCTCTTCGCCACCTTGGTCACCGACATGGGCGACATCCGCTGCGAGCTCTTCGAAAAGCAAGCGCCGCTGACCATCGCCAACTTCGTCGGCCTCGCGCGTGGCACCCGGCCGTGGTGGGACGCCAAGACCAAGTCGTGGGTCAAAGAGGTCTACTACAAGGACCTCTTGTGGCACCGCGTGATCGACGGATTCATGATCCAGACCGGCGACCACACCGGAGGCGGCAGCGGTGGACCGGGCTACTTCGTCCCCGACGAGTTCGACCCGACCTTGAGCCACTCGGGCCCCGGCATCTTGTCGATGGCCAACCGCAACCGCGTCGACCGAGCCACCCAAAAGCTCCACCGAGATCCCAAGACCGGGCTCGAGCTCGGCAACACCGGCAGCAGCCAGTTCTTCGTGACGGTCGCCCCGGGCAAGCGCGCCGCCTACCTCGACGGTCGTCACACCGTCTTCGGCAAGTGTGAGCCCAAGGTCGCCATCGAGATCTCGAAGGTCGACACGGCGGCGCAAGACCGCCCCGTCAAAGAAGTTCGCCTCAAAGAGGTGAAGCTCGAGCGCGCGGCCAAGTAGCGCGCGCTCATTTCGCCCGAGTCGAGGTCAGCGCGTCATCCCGACGACGCGCCAGGCCCCGAACTTGTATCGGAGCACCAACACCACGGTGTCACCGCTGACGGTGAACACGGCGTAGACCTCGTCTTCACCCTCTTGCACGCCGGCCGGCACCGAGCCGAAGCGCTTGCGCAGACCGGCGGCGGTGTAGACCTTGACGCTGCCTTCGAGCTTGTTGCCCGCCTCTTGGGTCATCGCCTCGAAGATCGGCAGAAGCTCGTCGTCCGAGCGCGCCACAATCTCGCCGCGACTGCGGAAAGGCTTGGAGCTGTAGAGCACCATGCGCTCGGGCTTGTCGCGGATGAGGCCGAGCACCCAGGCATCGGCGGCGCCGCGCGCTTTGGGATCGATGGCGGTCGAGTCGTCGCCCGTCCCGACCGGCGGCAAGCTCGGCCCCACGGGGCCCGGCGCGCCGCCCCCCGGTCGCGCTCCGGGCACGGGCCGCGGACCACCCGCGCCCGGAGCCGGCTTCGAGCCCGCGCCCGGAGCCGGCGGCCCGTGGCTGTGGCCTTCGTGCGACTCGCCGCCTTGCGAGGGATTCACGCCGAGGCGCCGCATCTCCTCGGCCGAAGCGAGGTCGCTGCCGTGGCTGGTGCCCGTCATCGGGACCTTGTCCATCGCCCCGCCGCTGACGTCGTTGCGGATGTAGGGCGTCGCTTGGAAGGTGCCGCAGGCACGCTCGTTGCGGTTGAAGCCCCAGTGGATGTAGATGCGCCCGTCCGGGCTCTTGATGGCCTCGGGCGGGTTCGGGTAGGGCGCGTTTGCGTAGATGACCTCTTTAGCCGCCGCGTCGAAGACCGAGTTGCCCGAGCGGCGAACGGTGTTGACCTTGTAGATGCTGCCGTCGCCGTTGAGGATGATCTCGACGCGCGTGGCCAGGCGCATGTCGTTGAGCGCATGCCCGGCCCCGCGCGAGGGCAGCCCCTCCAAAAATCCCCAGGCCCACGAGGCGTGGATGCCCCGGTGCATCATGGCGATGTAGCGCGCGAAGGGATCCTTGCGCGAGGCCAAGGCGGTCTGGTTACCGGGCTGGATCTCCGGCACCACGTTCTCGAGCGGCGATTCGTAGCGCTCGCGCACGTCGTCCCACACGCCCTTCTTTTTGGAGCGGTCCTTCGACGCGAGCTCGCGCGCGCCTTGCAGATCTTCGCCGAAGGCCGCGTCCATCTCTCGACCCGACAAGGTGAAGGCGAAGCTCTTCTCTTTGCTCTCGACGCGCGCTTGGGCTTCGCGCGGGAGCACCGATGCCGAGGCCTCTTGGGGCGCCGACAAAGTCCCGTCGGCGGCCTCGCGCGCGAGGGCCTCTTTTTCGAGCATCGCCGGTTCGTGGCTGCGCGGCGCCAGCTCGCGCATCGCCAACTGCGTCTGCGGGTTGGGGTCGTTCGCCTGTGCCTTGTGCGACTCGTCTTTGGCCGGCACGGGCGGAGCCTCGCGCGCGAGCCTCGACTCTTTTTGCTCGGTCTCCGCGTGCTCGTCTTCGGAGGCGTCGCCCTTTTCGGGCGTCTCGGCCGGCTCGAGCTGGGCCGAGTGCGCCTCGCGGGCGTCCTCGACCATGTTCGTCAAGATCGCCCGGGTCTGCTCGATGACCGCACGGTTGATGTTCGACAAGAACTGGTACTCCTCGGGCACCTCCTTTTCGTCGAACTCGTCGAGCTGCTCGACCATCTTCTCGTGGTCCATCGGCGGCGGCGGCTCGGGCTGTGGCTGCGGTGGCTCGGGCTCCGGCGGCGGCGGCTCTTCGACTTCGGGCTCCGGCGGCGGCGGCTCGGGTTCTTCGAGTTCGCGCTCTTCCTCTTCTTCTTCGGGCCTGGGCGGCGGTCGCAGCGGCTCGGGTTTGGCCGGCTCCGGTTCGGGCGGCTCGATCTCTTCGCGCTCGGACTCGGGCTCCGGCGGCAACAAGGCGATCGAGATGAGCTCTTCTTTGGGCGGTGGCTCCCACGGCTCCGGCTCGAGCAGAACTTCGCTCGCCCAGCGCGTGAGCCCGTAGTTCACGCCGCCGGAGACGGCCACGAAAATTCCCGCGGCGAGGGTGCCGAGCTGGCGTCGGCGACGCCTGCGGTGGACGGCCAGCGTCACGGGCGAAAGATAGCACCGCCCAAAGACGACGCCGCCATGAGCTGCAGCCCACGACGGCGTCCGTCAAAAGCGTAGTCGGGCCCCCAGCAAATCCCCGGATCGGGACAGGAGGCGGCCGCGGCGCGATCAGTGCATGCGGCGGTAGACACCCACGACCTTGCCGAGGATGTCCACGGTGCGGAACTCGGAGGCATGGATGTAGATGGGCGACATGGTCTCGTTGGCCGGTTGAAGCCGGATCCGGTCGCCCTCTTTGTAAAAGCGTTTACAGGTCGCCTCACCGTCGACCATCACCACCACGGTTTCGCCTTGCTCGGCCGTGTTCTGCTTGCGCACGAAGATGTAGTCGCCGTCGAAGATGCCGTCTTCGATCATCGACTCGCCTTGGATCACCAGGCCGAAGACCTCGCGGGCCTGCACCGCGCCGAGGAAGAAGCGGTCGACCTTGACGCGGTCCACGATGTGCTCTTGAGCCAAGATCGGCTCACCGGCGGCGACGCGGCCCACGATCGGGATTTCGGCTTGTCCGGCCGGCTCGAAGTCGACCGGGCGCAAGGCGCGGCTCTTGAGCTCCTCGCGGACGAGGTAGCCCTTGCGCTCGAGGGCCTTGAGGTGGTCGTTGACGCCGTTCGTGGAACGGATCCCCATGTGCTCGCCGATCTCGCGCAAGGTGGGCGGGTAGCCTCGCTCGCGGAGGCAGTGGGAAATGAAGTCGAGCGCTTGCTGCTGTCGGGCGGTCAGTGCCTGTCTCACGGGGATCTCCTCGGTTGGTCTGAACTCTTGTCGAGGCCGGCTCTGAAGCTGGCGGTTGGGCGGCGTGAACCGCGGGCGGCGCGGGCGTGGCGTTTGTTCAGATACCTGAACGGGTGTTACCGGGGCACGGGCTGTGGGTCAAGGTACGAAGCCACGCTCGCGGAAAATTTCGAAGAAGTGCCCGGTGCAAGGATGCTGAACACGTGGCCGGTCTCCTAAAAAAGAGATCTTTTGGACGCCGGGCGTCCGCCCCCCCTGCGCGAGAGCGTCGCCGGGGCTTCGACCGGCGCAACCGTCCCGACCCCTTTTGGCCGGCTGAACAAGAGCGGCGAAGTGCCCGTGGTCGGCGCCGTAGCGACATCTGGCGCCCATTTTGGCGAGACATCCCCTCGATGGCCCTGGCCGCGGGCGCGGGCGTGGCCCTCGTCTTGGCCCTCTCGGCCCGCGCCGAGGTTCCCGGGGCCGATGAGCCTGCGGCCGTGACACAGACGCCCTCGGGGACCGATCCCGAGCGACTCGCGGCGGCCCTCGATGCCCTCGAGGCCCTCGAGGCCGCCTTGAAGTCGAGCCCGGCCGCGGGCCTCGCCCTCGAGGAGGGACCCGCCGAGCGCCTGCTCATGCTCGCGGAGGCGGCATCGCTCGCGGCCGATCTGCCGGAGACGCGGGCGCGTTGGCAGCGTCTGGAGTCCCGACTCGAGCAGCGCGGCGTGCTTCGCCCCCGCTGAAGCCCGCCGGCTTGTGCCGGGCGCCGGTCACGCGAGGCTGGGTTTGACCTGTGGGTTTTGTTAGGATTCCGATGAGGCTCCCATGCGACGTCCCATCATCTCTTTGTCTTTGTGCCTGCCCCTCGCCTTTGCCCTGAGCGCCTGTGGCTCCGACAGCGGAGGCCAAGAAGAAGGCGAGGCCAGCGAGTCGGCGTCGAGCAGCGGAGAGGGCGAGTCGGGATCGGGATCGGGATCGAGCAGTTCGAGTTCGACCACCAGCTCGAGCACCACCACCGACGACACGAGCTCCTCGAGCAGCACCGACGACACGAGCAGCTCGAGCAGCACCGGCAGCTTCGTGAACGTCGACGCGTCCATCGACGCGATGTGTTCGCCGACCGCACAAGACTGCTCCGACGGCGAGAAGTGTGTCGCCTACTCGACCGAAGGCGACGGCCCCCCCGCCGCGCCCTGGGACGCCAACAAGTGCGTCGACATCACCGGCGACCTCGAGCCCGGCGACTCTTGCGACATCGAGGGCGGCAAGTACACGGGCGTCGATCAGTGTCGACCGGGCGCGCAGTGCTTGTTGACCGACGACGACGGCTTCGGCGGCGCGTGTGTCGAGTTCTGCGACGAGTCGATGTCGTGCACCAACTCGCAGGCGATCTGCGCGGTCTACAACAACGGCGCGTTGCCCTTGTGTCTCGACCGCTGCGATCCCCTGGTGCAGGACTGCCCCGACGGCCAAGGTTGTTTCCAGGGACCGGCCTCGGACTTCATCTGCTTCAAGGTCAGCGCCGACTCTGGCGAAGGCGGACCGGGCGACGAGTGCGCCTTCGTCAACCAGTGCCAAGCCGGCAACATCTGCTTGGCTCCCGATGCCGTCCAAGACTGTGACCCGGGCTTTGCGGGCTGCTGCTCCCCGATCTGCGAGATCGGCGGCGGTGACGTCTGCGGCAGCATGGAGGACTGCGTCGCGGTCTTCGACCCGCCGGTGCCCGGCTACGCCGATGTCGGTGTGTGCACTTTGCCCACCGGCTGAACACGCGAGCGGCACGCGCGCGGGCCGGCCCCCAAACTGGGCGGCACGCGTCTCACGTGTCACACTGCGTGAGGACTCCTCATGGCCAGCACTCTCTTTCGCGCCATCGTGACGGGCTTCGGCCTCAAGCTCGGATCCGAGATCGCCAAGGTCTTCTCGCAAAAACTCTCGGACATGGGGGCCGGCGGCGAGCCGCGAACCACCAAGGCCGAAGAAGAAGACGAGGACGACATGCCGCCGACCACCACGGCGGATCCGCCGAGCTTCGACGGCCAGTAGGCGCGAGCGCAGCGCCCCTGACGACGACGACCCGGGCTCAGCTCGCGTCGTCGTCGCGCGTTTCGTCGCCGGGCTTTTCGCCGGACTTCTCGCGCTTGTCGCCGCCGAGGCGGATGTCTTGGCGACTGACCTCGGTCTCGAGCTTGCCCTCTTCGTCGCGACGGATCCGGATCTGCGCGTTCACATCGATGACGAGGCCGGAGACGACCTTCTGCATCATGTCGACGACGTCGATCTTGTCGAGAAAGCCTCGTACCTCCGTACCGACCAAGCGCAAGAGTTCCTCTTTGGTCCCTTGGGCCACGCCGCTGACGCGGTCTTGGCCGCGCTTGATGGCGGCCCCGCCCTCGAGCAGGCTGGTCAGCAAGCTGTCGGTCAGCTTGCGCCGCATCCGTGGCCGCCGGCGATCGTCATCGCCCTCGACCTCGTCCCGGCCCTCGCCGCTCTCGCCGTGCTCCGGATCGAAGTCGTCGCGCTCCTCGTCGTTGGGTCGCTGGGCCACGGGCGCAAAATAGTCCACCGCGGACCCGATGACGACGCCCCCGCGCGGGCGATCTCGGGGAGAGCGCGGCGCGGGGGATCTGGCCCCGGGAAGCAGCGCCCCAGCCTGCGCGTCTCCCGATCGAAGCGCGAGATGGCCCCAGCTGGCCCTCTTCAGCCCGCGCAAAAGACGCAAATGACCGCCCAAGAACAGGGTTCCCCACCCCGAGGATCTGTGCTAACGAGCGCCCCGCGCCGGCGTAGGCTCCGGCGATCGAGCATCCTCCCCCCACCCGCTCCTACGTTGTCCTACATCTCCCACTTTGTAGGAAATCAACGACACTCGTGTTAACCCACGTGTGCAACCCCACAGGAGCACCACGCACGATGATGATCGCCTACTTCGGAAACATTATTGCCGCCCTCGTCTCCGTCGGACTTCTGGTCGGCACTTTGCGGTACACCCGCCGCGCCAGCTAGGCTCCGCGCGTAAAGCGCGTTCCGACTCGGGTCGGACTTGGGCCGCAACGCTGCCCTTCGGCCCATGAGCACACACGATCCACGGCCGGGCCACGAGCCCGCCCGACTCTTCGCAGCGTCCAAGACCCTCCGGGTCGGGGAGTCACCGCTGGCGGGGATGTCGCTGCAAGACATCAACGAGCTTCGCTTGTTGCTGCGCGGCGACTCGGTGATCGACTGGCACCGCTTGGACCTGCCGACGCCGGCCGACGCGGTCCGCCTCTTGGCCCTCAACGGCCTCGAGTACGAGGACCCCGAAGACCGCGCACGCTTGAGCCAGCTGCGCTACCAGGCCGTCCGCTACATCCGCGAGACCCTGCGCTTGCGACTCGACGAAGAGCTCGCCTCCGAGTGCGAGGACCTCGAGCTCTTCGCCATCGCCTCGGGTGAGAGCAAGGGCCAACGCCAGGCCTGCTTGCTGCTCAAGGTGATGCACATCCTTTATCACCTCGACGCCCGCGAGCTGCGAACCATGCTCGCCATCTCGGACTCCGAGCTCTTCGCCTTGGTCGAGGAGTCGGTCGCCTTGATGTTCGACGAGCTGCGCACAGCCGGGGTGCCCGTGGTCGAGTTCGCCTGGTCGCGCAAGACCCGTTCTTCGCTGCTGACCAAGCTGCTCATCAAAAAGCAGACCAGCGCCGCCCGCGTCTTCGACCGCCTTCGCTTTCGGCTCGTGGTCGAGAGCGAGTCCGATCTCGAAGCCGCGCTGCACGTGATGCTGCGGCGCTGCATCCCCTTCAACTACGTCGTGCCGGCCGAGACGGTGAACACCCTGATCGATCCGCGCTCGCTCGACCTGCGCGCCTCAGAGATGTCCACCACCCCGAACGGCGGCGCGACCGACGGGGCCCGCGACACGCACAACGAGTTCTCGGCGCGTGGCTTTCGCATGCTGAACTTCATCGCGGACTTGCCGGTGCGCGTCGACGATCTCTTGTGGTCCAACCAAGACCTGGGCAGCGCGCGGGGCCGCGTCGTCTTCGTGCTCGCCGAGTTCCAGGTGATGGACCGCGAGACCGCGCGTCTCAACGAAGAGGGCGACAGCTCGCACGAGGCCTACAAGCAGCGCCAACACGCGCGCGTCAAAGAGCGTCTCTTGCACCGGCCGCCCGGGACGGCGCCCGCCTCTCGCCCGGCCGAGCCGCCGAGCTCGCAGCCGGCCGCTCCCCCGACCGACGCCGACCCCGAGGGCTGAGCCCCGAGGCCGCGTCCCTGCACAGGGCTCAGGGCATCTCGGCGTAGCGCGTGACGCGGTTGCGGCCGTGCTCTTTGGACCAGTACAGGGCCTTGTCGGCGCGGTCGACGAGGTCGGCCCGGCTCGCGCCGTCGTGGGGGAACTCGGCGATGCCCATCGAGATGGTGACCGAGAAGTTCCCGTGCTCGGAGTTCATCACCTGCTCGCCGATCTCCTCGCGCAGGCGATTGGCGAACAGGGCCGCCCCCTCGCCGTCGGTGTCCGGCAAGACGATGACGAACTCCTCGCCGCCGTAGCGCGCGACGATGTCGACCTTGCGCGCGCGCCCGGTGAACAGCGCGGCCACGCGGCGCAGCACGGCGTCTCCCGCCGGGTGCCCGTAGGTGTCGTTGACGCCCTTGAAGTGGTCGACGTCGGTCAAGATCAGCGAGTACTTCTGCCCCGTGCGCTCGGCCAGCGCGTGCAGGTGCTCGAGCCGCTCTTGGAAGCATCGGTGGTTCGTCAGGCCGGTGAGGCCATCGGTCGTCGCCCGCTCTTCCATCGACTGGTACATGCGGGCGTTTTGGAGGCTCACGCCGACTTGGTGGCCGATCACGCGCAACATCTCGCGGGTGGGGGCCGGGTAGGCGCGGGCGCGACGGCACGCCAGGGTCAAGGTCCCGAGCACCTGGTCACCGCGCACCAGCGGCAAGACCAAGAGGCTGCGCGCGCCCTCGATCGCGGAGTTTTGATCGAAGACCAAGACCTCGGAGTCGGGCGCCTCGCCGTTGGCCGGCATGTAGTGGCGGTTCTTGACGGCCATCGAGACCAGGCCGCTGCCGTCGGCGAACACGAGGTCGGTGAGCTGCGCGGGCAGGCGGCCCCAGCGTCGGTCTTCGGCCGCGTCGGCGGCCAAGGAGACGGCGATGACCTCGTGCGACTTTGCGTGCGCGTCGTAGCTGGTGACCACGGCCAGGTCGTAGGGCGCGATGCGAGCGACGGCCGCGAAGGTCTTGGCGTGGACGTCCTCGACGGTGAGCGCTTGGTTGAGCAGCTCGCTCGCCGCGTAGAACTGCTCTTGCTCGTACTTCTCGCGCTCGACGGCAGCGAAGCTGCGCTCTTGTTCGATGATGCGCAGGATCTGGTCGGCGGCTTTTTCGAGCACGGCGAGCTCGGCGTCCTCGAAAGGACGGTCGTTCTTGCGGTCGGCGCACAGCAAACCGCGGACGACGGCGCCCTCTTTGAGGGGCACCACGCAAAGGTCGGTCACCCGCTCGGGCCCGTCGTAGTAAGGCGGCACGCGCCGGCCCCCCAGGGACTTGAGCCGCATGGGCTTGGGGTCGCGCAAGGACCCGGCCAGCATGCCGGCGCTCTCGAGCTCGGGCGCGTTGGCGATGAACTCGCTGGCCGTGGCCATCTCCTTGATGACCAGCTGCGGCGTCGCGCGTGGCCCCTGCCCTTCGCCGCGCGCCCACAACAAGGCGCAGGTGTGAAGGTCGAGGGAGCTGCACAGCAGATCGATGGTGAAGTAGAGCTGTTCGTGGACGGCGTGCACGGCCCCGTGGGCCATGCGCAGCTCTTCTTCTTCGCGCGAGCGCTCGGCTCGGCTGGCCAAAGGCAGCTGCGAAGCGATGAGGCGAAAGTCGCGGGCTTCTTGGCGCACGCGGGCGAGCTCTTCACGCATCGCGCGACGATGGGCCCCGCGCAGGCGGCGGGTGACGCTCGAGAGCACGAGCGAGTTGCCGGCGGCGAAAAAGCCCAGCCAGGTCAGGTGCAGGGCCACCAGCGCACCGACGCCGGGACCCGAGGCGCGCGCCAAGGCGAGCTCCATGACCATGGTGACGCCGATCCACGCCGCGCCGATCCAGCGCCGCCGATGCACGATGGCCAAAAAGGACACCAGCGCGTAGGCCAGCGGATACAAGAAGCTGCGCGCGCCGCCGGTCAAGGCGAGCAAGAGGTAGCTGCCGACGATCAGCAAGGTGCCGAGCTCGAACTCGCGGAGCTCTTGCGTCGAGGCCGCGGCGGGTGAGGCCGGGTGGGCGAACTCTCGCCACAGCGCGCGACCGAGCACCACGCCGAACACGGCGAGGGCCGAGAGCACGACGACCGAGCCGCGCCCGACGCTGTGGGCCGAGAACCAGCCCATGGAGATCATCGACGCGAAGGCGGCGGCCAAAAGGACGCCGCCCAGCTCGTGGGCCTGCCGGCGCACCACGAAAAGGCCCCGGGCGATGGCGGTCACGGGGTGCCTCCGTCGACCCCGTCGAGGTGCTCGATCTCGAACACCACCTCGCCCGGCCGGATCAAGTTGAGGTCGCCGCGGGCGATCCGCGCGAGCTCGGTCTCGTCACCGCCGGCCGGCCGATGCATGGCCCGCACTTCGGCCTCGAGGCCCTCGAGCTCCGCGTGCAGCTTCGCCACCTTGTCCCGCAGCTCGTCGCGCTCGGCGGCGACTCGGGAGAGGTCCTCGGGCTCCATGGCCTGCCGCTCGGGCAAGAAGGCCAAGGCGCCCGCAATGAGGACGGCCAGCAAGATGCGGTTCGGCCACGTCACGGTCCTCGCCAAGCTAGCCAAAGCCCCCGTGCCGGCGAAAAAAGGGGCAAAAGCGAGGGCTCGCGGCCCGGCCATGTAGGCGCCGATCCCACAAGGGCCCTCGACCCGCGCGAGACCCGGCCGGTGCGCGCCTCAGTTTTGGTGAAGGATGCCCATCTTGGCCATCCCGCAGCGCTTGGCCACATCCATCGCCACGACCAAGGCCTCGTGCTGGCTGGCGCGGTCGGCCCGGATGTGGAGGCTGTCGTCCCCGTCTTTGACGTGCTTGCACAAGCGCATCTCGAGCTCGCGGGCCTCGACCACGGCGCCGTCGACCTCGTAGCGCCCGTCTTTGGCGATCGAGACGACCACGTTTTGGGGCTGCTCGCTGCGCTGTTGGGACTGCGCTCGCGCGAGCTCCACGTCCAAGGAGGACTGGTCTTTGAAGGTCGCCGTGAGCAAGAAGAAGATCAGCAGCTGAAAGACGATGTCGATCAGCGGCGTGAGCTCGACGACGGCTCCCCGCTCTCGCTGGCGCCGGGCGGCGCGGCGTTTTTCGAAGGGGCTCAAGCCTCCGCCTCGGCCTTGCCTTGGGACTCGAGAAGATCGACCAGGCCCATCGCGTCCTCTTCCATCTCGACGATGAGGCGGTCGTTGCGACCTTGCAGGATCTTGTAGAGCACCAGCATCGGGATGGCGACCATCAGCCCGTAGGCGGTGGTGATGAGCGCGGTCCAGATGCCCTGGGCGAAGACGTCGGGCGTCGCTTGGCCCTGGGCGTAGGCGCCGACGAAGCGCTGGAAGACTTGGATCATGCCGATGACCGTGCCGAGCAAGCCCATCAGCGGGGTGATCGAGGCGACGGTGCCGACGACGTCGACGTACTTGTCGAGGAAGGCGATCTCGCGACCGGCCACCTCTTCGACCGCCTCTTTGACGCCGCCGCGCTCTTTACCGCCGCGGTGAGCGCGCAAACCCGCCGCCATCATGCGCGCGATCGAGGAGTCGTTTTCCTCGCAAAGGAGCTGCGCTTCTTTGATCTCGCCCTTGGCCACTTTCGCGCGGACCCGGTCGACGAAGGCGCGCGGCAGGATCTTCGGCCGACTCAACGAGTACAGGCGCTCCATGAAGACGAACACGCCCACGACGGCGGCCGCCAAGATGACCCACATGAGGGGCCCGCCCTGCTCAAAGAACTCCGCGAGATCCATGTCGAGTGCCCCGGGGTGCGGGGTGCAGGGCATCTTGGCCGCGCCTCGCACCAGGAGCAAGGGCCCGGCGCATCGGCCCGAGCTCGGTCGCGGGGGTCGATGTCGCTCCGAGGCGAGACAGTGCTTGACCTGCCCCGACGCGGTTGCTAGATAGCGCGCCCCGACGGGGCTGTAGCTCAGCTGGGAGAGCGTCGCACTGGCAGTGCGAAGGTCAAGGGTTCAAGTCCCTTCAGCTCCACCAAAACCCAACCCACCGCGCTTACCGCGGTGGGTTTTTTCGTAGGCGCCGATGCGCTTTCGGGGGGCACTGCACAAAACGCAGTGATTGCCCGGCGCGCCACTTGTGGCCTAATCTAAGACTCGCGCGCAGGGCGCCCGTGGCGCCCACACCCGGCAAAAGTCGGCTCGCTCAGCGCGCTTTTGACCACTATCCTGGTCCTCGCGCGTTGTGTCGCGCCCGTGCAGACGATGGCTTCCGCCCCAGACACCTTGAGCAACGACCCTCTGATCGGACGGACCTTCGCGGGTCAGTACACGATCGAGCGACTCATCGGTCGCGGCGGAATGGGCCGTGTTTATCTTGCGGACCAGCGCACACCTCCGGCAAAGGTCGTGGTGAAAGTGCTGGCCCCCGACTGGGCCGACGATCCCGAGGCGGTCGCCCGCTTCGAACGCGAGGCCGAGCGTCTCAGCGAGATCAGCCACTCGAACATCGTCGAGCTCTTCGACTACGGGCACGAAGCCGGCATCTCCTTCATCGTGATGGAGTTCGTCGACGGCGTCCTCCTCAGCGACTTTTTGGATCAGCGCGGCGCGCTCGCCCCGGAACTGGCCGTACCGATCATGGCGCAGATCCTCAAGGGCACCGGCTACGCCCACTCGCGCGAGCTCATGCTGCGCGACATCAAGCCCGAGAACGTGATGCTGTGCGAGCACAAAGGGCGCGCGCACTTCGTCAAGATGCTCGACTTCGGTCTGGCCAAGCTCGTGCAGGACCAAGGCAACATCACGAAGCAAAACGTGATGGGGACGGCCAACTACATGGCCCCCGAGGCCATCAAGGGCGGCGACATCGACCTGCGCGTCGACGTCTACGCGCTCGGCATCCTGTTTTACCGGATGTTGGCCGGCAAGCTGCCCTTCGTCGCCGACTCCGACACGGCCATCTTGTACAAGCACGTCAACGAGCCGCCGCCGCCTTTGGCCGAGCACCTGCCGGCCGGCGTCGAGGTTCCGGACGGCCTACTCGAGCTGATCCACGACTGCCTGGCCAAGAACCGTGACGACCGTCCGGCCGACGCCAACGCCATCGTCGAGCGCTTGATCGACTGCGTCCCGCTGTCGATGTTCCGCCTGCCGCGGGCCGATGGCGCACCGTCGACCGGCCAGTCGCTGACCGGCCGCATCACCGGCATCCACAACCCCCAAAGCGTCGCCTCGATCACGGGCTCCGCGGTGCCCCTGCAGACGGCCTCGCGCTCGCCCCTGGCCGACGCGGCGGCCCCCTCGGCCGCGCACCTTCCCTTGGAGGCGCCGCCCAAGAACTCGAAGCTCCCGCTGATCTTGGGCGCGGTCGTCTTGCTCGGTGGCGCCATCGCATTTTTCGCCATGAAAGGCGGAGACGAGCCCGCGAGCGAGACGCCCAGCGCCGCCGTCGGCGACACGACGCCCACCAAGGCCGCCGGCCCCTCGGCGGAGGACTTGCTCGGCGCCGCCCAGTCCGCCTTCGACGCCGGCAGCTACGACGAAGCGCTCGCCAAGCTCGACGCGGTCTCGGCCGCCGACCCCAACGCCGACGAGCAGGGGCGCGCCGATCGACTGCGCCACCGCGTCGAGGTCGGACGCTTGATGCAAGCGGCCACCGAGCTCGAAGAGAAGGGGGAGAACGCCGCAGCCCTCGCCGCCTACCAAGAGGTGCTCAAGAGCGATGCGGCCAACGCCGACGCGCGTGCCGCCGTCAGCCGCCTCGAGGCCGCCTCGAAAAAGCGCCCCAAGACGCAGCCCACCGGCTCGGACGCGAACAAGGGGCAGCTCGTCGTCATCAGCGTGCCCATCGCCGAGATCTTCATCGACGGTGTGTCCAAGGGGCAAACGCCCTACTCCGCCGACCTCCCCATCGGAGCGCACGAGATTCGTCTCGAGGCCGACGGCTACAACTTCCGCAAGAGCACGGTCGACGTCAAAGCGGGCGAGAGCGAGCCGTTGCAGTTCACCTTGCGCCGCAAGGACACCAGCACGAAGAAGCGCCGCACGCCCTCGGGTGGTGACGACGGCGGCGAGCCGGCCTCGGACGTCCAAGACGATCCGCCGACCGAGACCAAGACCGATCCTCCCAAGGACTCGGACGCGAATTCCCCCTTCATGAAGACCAAGAAGAAGAAGAACTCGGGCGTGTTCCTGCCCGTCGGAGACAACTGATGCGCTCTTTTCGCCTGATCTCGTCCACCACCCTCGGACAGCTGACCCTCGCGGGTGCGCTGGCCCTCGCTCCCGTCGCGCCGGCGATGGCTGCCCCTCCGGAGGAGGGCGAAGAGGCCGCCCCCGAGGGCTCGCCCGACGACCTGAGCGAAAAGGCCGTCGAGGCCTTCGAAGCCAAGGACTACGAGACCGCGGTCAAGTACTTCGAGGCGGCCTACGACGCCGACCCGAACCCGAACTACCTGTTCAACATCGGGCGCGTGTTCGAGGAGATGGGTGACCTTCGCAACGCCGTCGACCGCTACGAAAAGTTCGTGAAGTCGCCGGGTGTCGACCTCGACTCGCGCAAGTTCGCCAACGAACGACTCGAAGTTCTGCGCGGCATCATCTCGGCCGAGGACGAAGCCAAGGCCAAAGAAGAGCAGCGCAAAGCCGACGCCGAAGAGGCCGAGCGCCGCCGCAAAAGTGGCGCGGGCGAGGGCCAAGACCCGACCGGGGGCGCCGAAGGCGGCGAGCCCAAAGACGACCCGCGCAAGCGCACCCGCACGGTCGGCTACGTCTTGCTCGGCGTCGGCGCGGCGGCAGCGGCGGGCGGTGGCGTGGCCGGCGGTCTGGCCCTCGGCAAGCACAACGACTTCAAGGACGAGACCGACCCGATGGCGGCGGCGGATCTCAAGACCGAAGGCCAGCGCCTCAACGCGGCGGCCGACGGCCTGTACATCACCGGCGGCGCCATCGCGCTGACCGGCCTCATCATGGTGGTGGCCACCTTGGGCAAAAAGAAGAGCAAGTCCGACAAGACTTCGCGCACCCAGTTCCAACCCGCCTTCGGGCGCACCGGGGCCGGCCTGAGCCTCACCCACCGCTTTTGATCTCAGCTTTTCGTCGATTGGATACGAGCACCATGGCCCAACATGATTTCGAGAACACCGAGCGCAGCGGTCGCCGCCTTCGCTCCCTTTTCGGTGGCTTCGCGGCCGCCACTTTGCTCTCCGCCCTCGGCGGCGCCTGCACCGGCATCCTGCCTTTCGAGCAGTGCACCTCCAACGAGGACTGCGCGAGCGGATCTTTTTGCAACGACGACCGGATCTGCCAGCCCAACGACGACGACGACACCAACGGCGAAGAGGAGACCAGCGGTGACGGTGACGGTGACGGTGACGGCGACGGCGACGGCGACGGTGATGGTGACGGCGATGGTGACGGCGATGGTGACGGCGACGGCGACGGCGACGGTGATGGCGACGGCGCGGCCTGTACGAGCACGAGCGAATGCCACGCTGCCGAGGGGACCGACTTCGTCTGCGGCACGGGTGGCACCTGCGTCAATCTGCTGAGCCCGCAGTGCCAAGACGTCCGCTGGCCCGAGAACGCCAACCCCTCGAGCATCGACGTCGACGACGTGGTGTGGGTGGCCTCCTTGATGCCGACCTCCCCGCCCTTCGACGTCCTCGTCCAGCCCCTGGAGAACTCGGTGCAGCTCGCGGTCGACGACTGGAACAGCACCGTCAACCTTCAAGGTGGACGCCGGATCGGCATGATCTTCTGTGACGTGACGGGCGGCAGCTCCGTGGCCGTCGCCGCCGCCGAGCACGTCGTCGAGGAGATCGGCGTGCCCGCCATCATCGGCCCGATCTTCTCGCAGTCCACGATCGACGTGGCCGAAGACGTGGCCATCCCCAACGATGTCTTCGTCATCACCCCCACGGCGACCAGCAAGCTGATCACCGACCTCGACGACAACGATCTCGTCTGGCGCACGATCCCCAGCGACATCTACCAGGCCTCGGCCATGGCCGATCGCGTCGAAGAGTGGTCGCCGGCGCCCAGCAACACCGTCGTGCTCTACAAAGACGACGCCTACGGCGACGGCTTGGTCCAAGACATGTTCGCGCAGCTCGACAGCTACTTCGGCTCGTCGAACCTCGTGACCATCGCGTACCCGGATCCCGCGAGCTTCACCGACCCGGCCGACCTCCAAGCCGCCTACGGCCAGGTCATCGCCCAGGCCCTCGGCGCCTTCGGTGGTCCCTTGCCCGAGTCGGTCATCTTGCTCGGCACCTCCGAGACCAAGGACCTGGTCCAAGGCTACGTCGGTGGCCTCGCCACCGTGCCGACCACCACCGTGCCGATCTTCTTCGTCAGCCACGGCGGCGTGCCTTCGATGGAGCTCATCGTGGACACCATCGAGCAGGTCAACCCGGGTCTCGCGCCCTACAAGACCCCGCTCATCAACGCAGTCGAGGGCAACGCGCCGGTCATCCAGGATCAGATGAACTTCGCGGCCTACAACATCCGCTACAAGATCGCCTTCAACAACCAGGACGCGATCACGGCCTCGTCGCTCTCCTACGACGCGTCCTTGCTGACCTTCTTCGCCATGACCACCGTCGCGGCCGAAGACCCCATCACCGGCTCCGCCATCGCGGCGGCCATCGGCGATCTCCAAGACAGTTCCGGGACGGCGATCTCCTTTTCGGGTACGGGTCTCAACTTCATTACCCAAGGGCGCAATGCGCTGGCCACCGGCGGCACCGTCGACCTGCAAGGCACGAGCGGCGCGCTCACCTTCAACCTCGATACCGGCGAGGTCCGCGTCGATCACATCGGTTGGGATCTGGTCGACCAGGGCGTGCTCACGGGCGGCAGTCCCAACGAGGACGCCTTCTTGGTGCCGACGCGGATCTACGTGCTCAACCCCGAGCCGGCGGTCGACGGCACCTGGGCGCCGATCCCCTAGGCGGGAAACTTCGAGCCCAAACGACGAAGGGGCGGCCTACGGGCTGCCCCTTTTTGCGTGAGGCCCTCGCAGATCAGCTGCGCCCGTAGACGGGCACGATGGCCCCGCGCACGACGGCGTTGCCCGGAGCGCACAAGGCGGCGATGACCTCGGCGAGCTCTTCGACCTTGGGCCAGGCGTCGAAATCCGCGTCGGGCATCGCGGCGCGATTGGCCGGCGTGTCGATGATCGACGGTGCGATCGCGTTGACGAAGATGCCCTCGGGCGCGAGCTCGTGGCCCAAGGCCCGGGTGAGCCCGGCGACGGCCGACTTGCTCGCCGCGTAGGCGGCCATGTTCACCCCCGCCGACGCCTCGAGCACCGGCTTGGCCGCCACGTTGACGATGCGCCCGCCCTCCCCCGTGCGGCGGATCGCCAGCGTCGCCGCCCGACACGCGTTGAAGCAGGTGGCCACGTTCAAGCTGAGCAACTTTTCGAGCTGGGCAAAGGTGGTCTGCGCGATGCCCCCCATGCCGAAGCCGCCCGCGAGCTGCACCGAAGCCCAGAGCTCTTTGAGGGATTCGTAGTAGGCGGAGGCCGCGGCCTCATCGGCCATGTCGACGGCCGGGGTCGCGTGGACACCGGGACGGTCGACCAAACTCGGCGGCACCTCCGCTTCGAAGCAGGGCACATGCACCTCGGCCCCCGCGCGGGCGAGGCGATCCACGACCGCCATGCCGAGGGCGCCGGCCCCACCCGTCACCACCACGGTCCGGCCCTCCAAAGCTCGCGTCTGGGTCGACATGGAGCGGACGATACCCCCGACCCGCACCGCGGACTACGCGCCCCGCGTCCGCACTTTTTTGGCGAGCCCGGTCTCGATCCCGACTGACAGGCCCCCAAGCGTGGGTTATGTTCGAATTCATGCGACGAGACTTGAAGCTCGCATCGACTAGCTTGCTCTTTTTCGCCTTGGCGGCGGCACCAGCTTGCGGCGACGACGGGGCTCCGGCCGAAGACGGCGAAGTTGGTACCTCGGGTGAGGCCGGTGAGGCCGGTGAGGCTGGCGAAGCCGGTGAGGCCGGTGAGTCGGGTGGCTTCGAGCCCATCCCCGCCCGCGGCATCAGCATCACCGAGGTCACCACCAACTCGGGCACGCGGATCCCCATCGCCAACGGCGACCAGTGGGTCGACGGCAACAGCCGCCTCGGCTTCATCCCGGGCAATCGCGACACCTTGTTGCGCGTCTACTACGCCCTCGAAGAGGGATGGACGCCGCGCCTGATCGAAGCGCGACTCCTGATCGAGTACGCCAACGGCGAGCAGGCGACCTTCAACCAGATCGTCGAAGTGGACCAGCCCTCGAACCAAGAGTTCTTGGACCGAACCTTCTACTTTGGTCTCACGGCCGAAGAAGGCCTGACCGAACCCGGGACCAAATTCCAAGTCTCCTTGTGGGAGGTCGGACCGGGCGGCGAGTCCTTCACCGAAGCGGTCAACGTCTCGCCCGCCGACGGGCCGGGCATCATCGGATTCGAGGCGACGCCGATGGAGATGAACATCGTCTTCGTGCCCATCATCTACAACGGCTCCGAGCCCGGCCTGACCGAAGAAGATCGCCAGTACATCGTCGAGAACGGGCTCATCCAGCAAAACCCGCTGCAAAGCGTCCAGGTCGAGTGGCATGAGCCGATCCCCTACGAGCAGAGCATCACCGACCTCGGTCAGCTGCTCCCCGTCATGAGTCAGCTTCGCTCCAACGAAGGCCGCGGCTCCAGCAACTGGTACTACGCGGCCATCGTGCGCACCGGAGGCGGCGGTGTCTCGGGCGTCGCGGGTATCGCCTACCTCGTCGGATCCAACTTGCTGGCCGACCGCGTGAGCGCCAACGTCTGGTGGCGCCAGGACTCCAGCACCGACACCATCGTCCACGAGGTCGGCCACAACCAAGGCCTCCAACACGTCTTTTGTGCGGGCGGCGGTGCGGACAACACCAACCCCGGCTACCCCGACCCGAATGGCTACATCGAGCAGCCCGGCTTCGGCATCCGCGACTTTCAGATCCGTCGCTCGACCCAGTACGACTACATGAGCTACTGCGGTCCGAGCTGGGTGAGCAACTGGACCTGGAACGTGACCTACCAGCGGATCCGCACCATGACGGCCTACGACTACGACGACGGCAACCTCGAGCTGCCGCCGACGACGGCCATGCTCAAGGGGATCGTCTACCCGGACGGGCGCACCGAGTGGTGGACCGCCGACGGCGCCTTCGATGCCGAGGCGAGCTCCGGCAACCACCTGCTCGAGTTCGACCTCGCCGGCGCGGCCGGCACCACCGTGACCCCCGCCGCCGTCTCGGTCTTGAGTGATGACCGCAGCTTGTGGATCGAGGCGCCGCTGCCCGAAGGTGGACTCGAGGCGCTCCAAGAGATCCGCTACCGCAGTGGCGATCTCGCGCAGGTGATCGAGCGCGAGCAGATCGTCCAGGCCCACACGACTTTGTCGAAGTGAGTCCCGGGGCCCCGCCCCAAACGCCAAGGTCGCGCTCTCGGGCGCGGCCTTTTGTTGTGCGTTTTCTCAACAACTTGCCGCAACCCTGGATCCTCGGCCTCCCCAAGGGTGAGGTATGTTGCTTTCGTCATGAAGCGCAGTTGGCTCCTTGTCCCTACCCTACTGCTGTCCGCGCCTGCTTGCGGCGATCCGGCCTCCGGCGACGGCGACGGTGAAGTCGGCACCGGCGAAGAAGAGGCCAGCGGCTCCAGCGAGGCCAGCTCCGAGGCCAGCAGCTCCGGCAGCAGCTCCAGCACCGACGAGGGTACGACCACCGGCGGAGGCGCCGTTCCGGCCAAGGGCATCTCGATCATCGAGGTCGAGGCGAACCAGCTCACCCGCGTGCCCATCGGGCAAAACGGCCAGTGGGTCGACGGCAACGGTCGCAACACCCGTCTCATCTCGAACCGCGACACCCTCATCCGCGTGCACCACGTGCTCGAGGAGGGCTGGAGCCCGCGCCTGATCGAGGCCCGCCTCGAGGTCCACCTCCCCGGTGGCGAGGTCAAGGAGTACAACCAGATCATCGAGATCAGCCAGAACTCGGACGAGCGCTTCTTGGACCGTGGCTTCTTTTTCGGCCTCGTCGCCGACGAAGGCGACACCGCGCCCGGCACCCAGTACTACGTCAGCTTGTGGGAAGCAGAGGCCGGCGGCGGCGAGGGCCTGACCGAGGGCGTCAACGTCACCCCGACGACGGGTCCCGGTGAGATCGGCTTCGAGGGGATCGACATGGCCATGAAGGTCATGTTCGTGCCCTTCAACTACACGCCCCAGGGCACCACCCCCGACCTGACCGACGAGGCCAACCGCCGGGTCCTCGAAGACAACCTCTTCATGATGGAGCCGGTCAGCCGGATCGAGGCCGCCTACCACGAGCCGGTGCCCTACTCGAACACCTCGGTCACCAGCAATCTCGGCGCCCTGCTGAGCGCCGTCGATCAAGTCCGCGCCCAAGACGGCGCGGCGAGCAACGTCTACTACACCGGCCTCATCGAGACCGGACAGCAGTCGGGTGTCGTCGGCATCGCGCCCCTCGGCGGAATCGTGAACGCCAACTTGTGGCGTCAAAACAAGTCGAGCACGGCCGAGACCGTGGTCCACGAGATCGGGCACAACCTGAACCTCAACCACATCGCGTGTCAGGGAGCCAACTCGGCCGGACCCGACGGGAGCTACCCCGACCACCCCAATGGCCGCATCCTCAACACCGGCTTCGGTCTTCGTAACTTCCAAGTCTACGGCGCCGAGACCACGCTCAACTACATGAGCTACTGCGGCCCGGTCTGGACCAACGACTGGACCACCAACAAAATCTGGAACCGCATCCAGCAGTTCACCGCCCAAGGTGACGCGGGTCTGCCCCAGGCACCGGTGCTCCGTCACGCCATCTACGCCGACGGGACCGAAGAGTGGTGGACCTCGCTCGAGGTCATCCGCCCCGAGGAGTACACCGCGACCACGCAAGTCGAGTTCGTGCGCGACGGCAAGGTGGTCACCACCAGCTTCGCCAAGCGCGAAGTGCTGAGCGACGACCTGACGGTGTGGGTGACCGCGCCCCTGCCGACGGACGCCGACATCGAGACCTTCGACCTCGTCCGCGAGATCGACGGCGCGACCCAGCGCAGCGCCGAGCTCTCGGAGATCAAGGTCATCCGTCCGCGCGAGAGCAACTAGCGCCCTCGCGGCTTGAAAAGAGCGCTCCGCTGCGGCGGGGCGCTTCTTTTTTTGGGTGCAGCCTCGCTCGCGCTCAGGGCACGCAAAGCCCGGCGTCGGCCGTCCCCGGCGCCACCGGGCCCTCGAAGATTCGGGCGCAGCGCAAGTTGCCACTGCATTCGTCGGCCTCGGGATCGCAGTAGTTCGTGCAGCAGCCAAAGCCGTCGCTACAGCCCACGACCACCTCGGGTCCACACTCGAGGCCCGCCGCGCAGGGCCCTGCGTAGGGTCCGCAGGGCTCTCCGAAGCCCCCGCCTCCGGGGCCGACCTCGACGCAAGTGAAGACGACACCCGAGAGCTGACACGCGGCCGTCCCGGGGCAGTCTTGGCGCAGGGGATCACAGGTCGACACGGGATCTCCAGCGTCGCTCCCCTCGGAGCTCTCTTCGTCGGCAAAGCGGCTCTCACCATCCGGGCTGCACCCCCCGAGGGCACACAAAAGCGAGAGCGCACCGACCAACCGCAGCATGCGCTTCGAACGTGAGAGGCCCGGGTCCATTACGCCTCGCATGGTATCTTCTTTGCGTGGGCGTCCCCGACGAGGATCGGAGCGTCGGGCGCTACCGCGTCCTTCGGCGGATCGGTTCGGGCGGTATGTCGGTCGTTTACCGGGCCTACGACCCGAGCTTGGACCGCCATGTCGCGCTGAAGATCCTGCCGCCGTGGGAGGACGACTCCGCTTTTGCCCGCCTCGAACGCGAGGCCCGAGCGATGGCGCAGCTGGCTCACCCCCACGTCGCCGCCATCTACGAGACCGGCCGGCATGGACGGCGCAGCTTCATCGCCATGGAGCTGATCGAGGGGCCGACCTTGTCGGACTGGGTCGACGAGACGGCGCGACCGTGGACCGAGGTGATGCGCGCCTACTTGCAAGCGGGTCGCGGGCTGGCCGCGGCCCACCGCGCCGGCTTGGTGCACCGTGACTTCAAGCCCTCGAACGTACTCATCGGCGACGATGGACGCGTGCGGGTCGTCGACTTTGGGCTCGCGCGCCCCACCGTGCTCGGCGACGCGCTCGACGAGACCATCTTGCCACCCGACTCGCACGCCGAGCTCTTGTTGAGCGACGCGGGCGAGGAGCTGCGCCAAGATCTGATCGGCGGCCGCGACGTCACGCGTACCGGCGTCATCTCGGGTACGCCCGCGTACATGTCACCCGAGCTGCACGCGGGTGGCCTGGCCACCCCCGCGAGCGACCAGTTCGCCTTCGCCGTCGCTTTGTGGGAGGGGCTCTACGGCGAACGTCCCTTCCCCGGGCGCTCGGCCTTTGCCGTCGCACAGGCGATCTGTAACGGCGAGCGCCGGACCGCCCCGAACGGCTTCACCCCCAAGTGGGTCGAGCACATCTTGCACCGCGCGCTCCAGCCCGATCCGGTCGACCGTTACCCCTCGATGGGCGCCATGTTGGGGGCCTTCGTCTTTACCTGGCGGGTCATTCACGCGTGACCGAGCTCGAGCTCGAGATCTACGAGGGCGACAACCTCGCTTGGCTCGAGGCCTTCGCGGACGAGAGCTTCGATCTCATCTACATCGATCCGCCCTTCAACACCGGGCACAGCCAGGTGCGACGCACCCTGAAGACCGTCCGTGACCAGGCCGGCGACCGACAGGGCTTTGGCGGGCACCGCTACCGCACCCGCGAGCTCAACCGCCTCGCCTACGAGGACTCCTTCGACGACTACCTCGGCTTTTTGGGGCCGCGACTCGAGCAGGCCCGTCGTCTCCTCGCCCCCGACGGAAGCTTGGTAGTGCACCTCGACTACCGCGAGGTGCACTACGCGAAGGTCTTCTTGGACGGCCTGTTCGGGCGCGAGGCCTTCATCAACGAGATCATCTGGGCCTACGACTACGGCGCTCGCAGCACCAAGCGCTGGTCACCCAAGCACGACAACTTGCTGTGGTACGCGAAAGATCCGCGGAACTACCACTACGACCAAGCCGCGAGCGATCGCATCGAGTACATGGCCCCCAAGCTCGTCGGGGCCGAAAAAGCGGCCCGCGGAAAAATCCCGACGGACACCTGGTGGCACACCATCGTGAGCCCCACCTCCAAAGAGAAGACGGGCTACCCGACCCAAAAGCCCCTCGGCTTGCTGCGACGCTTGGTCGAGGTCCACAGCGCGCCGGGCGACCGCCTCTTGGACTTCTTTGCCGGCAGCGGAAGCTGGGGTGAGGCGGCCCTGCGCGCCGGCCGTCACTGCGTGTTGATCGACGACAACCCGGCCGCGATCGAGGTCATGCGCGAACGACTGGCCTTCGCCGAACCCCGACTGCACACCGCCCCCGTCACCCAGCGCGCGAGAGAACGATGAAAGCTTGCACCCTCCCCCTCCTGGGTCTCGCCTTGGGCGCGGCCCTACTGACCCCGCGCCCGGCCGAGGCCTGTGAGCCCTGTCCCTCGACCTTGGACCTCGACGCATCGCTCGCGCAAGCGGATGCGATCGTGCTGGCGCGCCTGCCCGACGGTCGGCTCCCCGAGTACGCCGACATGCCCGAGACGATCGAGCTGCAGGTCGACGAGGTCCTGCACGGCCCGCTACAGCCCGGCCCGATCCAGGTTCACGCCTACTCCGGGATGTGCGCCTACGGATTCACTCCGCGCACGGCGTCGCCCCACCTGCTGGTCATGCGCAAAGGCGGCGAGCGCTGGACGCCCGTCGACCAGGGCTGCTCGACCCACACCCTCGAGATCGTCGACGGCAAGCTTCCGGCCTCCGTCGGTGGGCAAAGCTACGAGGCCTTTGTGGCCGCGCGCTTTCCCGAAGCCAAACGCGGGGCCGCCCCTGACCCCCCAAAGCCCCCAGACTCCGAAAAGCCCGCCGTGGCGGCCGACCCCGCGCCGCCGGTCCCCGAAAGTTCACCCAAAGAGTCCCCGCCACCGAGCTCCGGCGGCTGTCGCGTCGATGACACGTCCCCCAGCTCGGCGCTTTGGCTCGGCCTCGCGCTGCTGGGATTGCGCCGTCGCCGTCGCTAGCCCAATGAGCACCCGCCCGCGCCATTCACGGCTGCGAAACGAGGTGCTCTTCGGCCACCCGCCAACCGCCCTCACCTTTCGTGACGACGACTTCGAAGGGGGCTTCGTACTGCTTGAGGCGGTTGAAGCGTGTCGACCTGATGCGCACGCGCTCGGCTCCCTCGCGTTCAAAGCTGACGTCGGTGTAGTCGCTGATGTCTCCTCGAGATTTCGCCACCGGCATGCTCTCGATGAGCAAGGGCCGCATTTGCGAGAACGGCACCTGCATGTTGCGAACCCCCATCGGATAGTGCCGCTCGTTGTAGAGCACGGCATCGGGCCAGTAGAGCCCAACCATCTTTGGATCGAACGCGTGCTCCAGCGCCACGTAGCGCTCCCACAAGGCCTCGGGGGAGTCAGAGTAGATATCTTCGAACTCGTCCATCCGTGGTCCTTTGGTCTTGGCGTTCGGCGCAGCCGCGGCGGCCTTGGTGCCCGCTGCCGGCGCGGGCGTGGGCGTACACCCCGGCCCCGACGCGACGAAGGTCACCAGAGCCACGACCCACGACGTCGACACACGCATCACGACTCGTCCCCTCCACCGCGGGAAATGAGCTCGCGGCTCCCGGGCTGAACGAGCCCGGGCTTCTCGATGCGCCCGACGAGAGTGTGAGGCGTCATCCGGGGCTCACGAGATAGGTCGGAGCCCCGGGCAAAGCTCAGGGGATGTGATTGAGCGCGACCTGCATCACCTTCGCGCTTTGAAAGCGGTGCTCGGGATTTTTGGCCGTCGCCGTGACGAAAAATCCGTCGATGGCCTCGGCTCGATCCGCGGGCGTGTTTGCGGGCAGGTAGGTGCTCGGCGGCGCCATCGGGCGCTCGCGCTGCGCCTTGAGGGCCTCGCGCGGGTGTTCGGCGAAGAGGTCCTCGAGGGGGTGACGGCCCTGCGTGACGATCTCGAAGAAGGTCATGCCCAGCGCGTAGAGGTCCGCGCGTTGATCGATGGGGCCTCCCGCCACCGTCTGCTCGGGCGGCATGTAGAAAGGATCCCCCATGATGCGGCGCGAGTCGTGGGACTCGGGGCGGGAGAGGTCGCGGGCGACACCGAAGTCGAGCAGTTTCACCAACTTGAGGTTGGGGTCGTACTGATCGGTGGCCACGAAGATGTTCGCGGGCTTGATGTCGCAGTGCACGAAGTTGCGGACGTGCACATGGGTCAGACCCTCGAGGATCTGCCGAAAGACGTCGCGCACGAAGTCGAAGTCCATCAGCTCCCCCGCCTCCAAAAAGCCCATCAGGTCGCGGCCTTCGAGGTACTCCATGGCGAACCAGTAGAGGCTGTGCTCCCGCGTGGTGCCGACCTCGAGGGTACGGATGAGGTTGGGATGCATGAAGGTCCCGCACAGGCGCGCCTCTTGGCGAAAGCGCCGCTGCTCGCTCTCGGGAACGTCGACCTTCATCATCTTGAGCGCCGCGTAGCGGTTCATGATGGGGTCGAAGACCTTGTAGACCTTCCCCATGCCGCCCTCGCCCAGGCGCTCGACGATCTGGTACTGCTTGGACTGCGTGAGGACGGTGCCAGGCGGCAAATCGACGCCCGCCGAATCCTGCGCGATCGGACCCTCTCCGCTCACGGCCGAAGCTTATCGATCCCGAGACGACATGCGAAGGCCAAGAAGGGCCCGAATTCGAAGAGGCCGCGCAACTCGCGCAGCCTCTTCGGGATGCCCTCGGGCCTGAGCGGCCCGCGGGGGCTCAGTGCGACGCGCCTTCTTGGCTGCGCTCGCGGTTGCGGCGCGTGATGTAGTCACGGGCCTCGAGCCAATCGGTCTGAATGGCCGCGTCCTCGCTGGTCAAGAAGGCGCGGATGGCCTTGTTCGGGTGCGACTCCCCCGGGTCTTGCAGGGCGAGACGGAGCACCTCGTCGATGGTGTTCACGAAGTGGATGTCCAGCGCCTTGATGACGTGCTTGGGCACCTCGTGGAGATCCTTCTCGTTGTCGGCCGGGCAGACCACGCGCTTCATGCCGCCGCGGTAGGCGGCCAAGATCTTCTCTTTGAGGCCGCCGATCGGGAGCACGCGACCGCGCAGGTTGATCTCGCCGGTCATGGCCACGTCCTTGCGAACGCGCACCCCCAAGAGCGCCGAGACCAAGCTCGTGCTGATGGTGACGCCGGCCGAGGGTCCGTCCTTGGGCACCGCCCCTTCGGGGAAGTGCACGTGGAAGTCGGCGTGCTCGTAGAAGTCCGGCTCGAGGCCGAAGGCCAAGCAGCGCGAGCGCACGTAGGTGAGCGCGGCGCGGCAAGACTCCTGCATGACCTCACCGAGCTTGCCGGTGAGCGTGACCTTGCCCTTGCCGGGGGTGATCGTCACCTCGGCCGGCAGCAGGTCGCCGCCGAAGAAGGTCACGGCCAGGCCATTGGTCATGCCGATCTGGTCCTCGCTGTCGCCCTTGTTGAAGCGGTACTTGCGGGGCCCGAGCAGCTTTTGAACCTGCTTGACGTCGACCTTGAAGCTCTCGCGCTTGCGGTCTTTGACGTACTCGCTGGCGAGCTTGCGCATCACCGAGCTGACTTCGCGCTCCAAGCTGCGCACGCCGGCCTCTTTGGTGAAGTGCTGGATGAGCTCGCGGATGGCGCCGTCCGACACGCTGATGTCGAGCGCGTCGAGGCCGTTGAGGCGCTGCTGCTTGGGCAGCAGGTAGTCGCGGGCGATCTTGACCTTGTCCTCGTCGGTGTAGCCCGTGAGGCTGATGATCTCCATGCGGTCCTGCAAGGGCAGCGGGATGTCGTGCAGGGTGTTGGCCGTGCACAAGAAGAGGACGTCGCTGAGGTCGTAGTCGAGATCCAAGAAGTGATCGACGAAGTGCTCGTTTTGCTCGGGGTCGAGCACCTCGAGCATGGCCGAGGCCGGATCGCCGCGGAAGTCCTGGGACATCTTGTCGATCTCGTCGAGCAAGAAGACCGGGTTGGACGAGCCGCACTTCTTGAGGCCCTGGATGATCTTGCCGGGCATCGCGCCGATGTAGGTGCGACGGTGGCCGCGAATCTCGGCCTCGTCGCGCACACCACCGAGGCTCATGCGCACGAACTTGCGACCGGTCGCGCGGGCGACCGACTTGGCCAGCGAGGTCTTGCCCACACCGGGCGGTCCGACCAAGCAGAGGATCGGGCCTTTGACGCTTTTGACCAGCGACTGCACGGCCAAGTACTCGAGGATGCGCTTTTTGGGCTTCTCGAGGCCGTAGTGGTCTTCGTCGAGGATGGCCTCGGCGTCGACGATGTCGAGCTTGTCGGTGGTCCGCTCGCGCCAGGGCAAGGAGAGCACCGTGTCGATGTAGTTGCGGACCACGGTGGCCTCGGCCGACATCGGGCTCATCATCTTGAGCTTCTTGAGCTCCTTTTTGAGCCGGTCGGTCGCCTCCTTCGTCATCTTCTTGCGACGGATGCGGTCCTCGAGCTCTTGCAGCTCGTTTTTGAATTCGTCTTGCGATCCCAGTTCCTTCTGGATCGCCTGCATCTGCTCGTTGAGGTAGTACTCCTTTTGGTTCTTCTCCATCTGCTTTTTGACGCGAGTACGGATCTTCTTCTCCACCTGGAGAATTTCGATCTCGTTCTGCATCAGCTCGTAGAGGGTCTCCAAACGAGTCCAGACGTTCTCGGTCTCGAGCAGCTCTTGCTTGTGCGCGAGCTTGAAGTTGACGTGCGCGGCGATGGTGTCGGCCAAGCGCGAGGGATCGTCGATGCTCTGCACGCTGGCCGCGAGCTCGGGCGGCACGCGCTTGTTGAGCTTGACGTAGTTCTCGAAGGTCGACTGCACCGAGCGCATCAAGGCGGCGAACTCGGGCTCCTTTTCGGGGTCGACGGCGACGGTCTCGACGATCTCGGCTTCGACCTCGAAGTAGCCCTCGTTATCGAGGTACTTGCGGACCTTCGCGCGCTCCTTGCCCTCGACCAGGACCTTGACGGTGCCGTCGGGCAAGCGAAGCAGCTGCACGATGGTGCCGATGGTGCCCACCGCGTGGATGCCTTCGGGCTTGGGGTCGTTGACCTTGGCCTTCTTTTGCGCGCACAAGAGGATCTGGCGATCGGACGCCATCGCCTCCTCGAGGGCGTTGATCGACTTCTCGCGGCCGACGAAGAGCGGCACCACCTCGTGGGGGAAGACGATCAGCTCGCGCAGCGGAAGCAGCGGAATCTTGACGCTAGACATGTGTTTTTGGGCTCCGAAGGCCGCTTCGGGGCGTTTCGACGCTAGCACCGGGCCCCATGGGGGTCAAACCGAGAACCGTCGCCAAGTTGGCCTGTACGCCCGAATTCGGCCGCCCACCGGCCGAACCTCGCGCACGACGCCCTCGCGCGTGAGGGTTGTGTCGGCGCGCACGGCGAACGCGAATCAACTGAGCAGCCTGCGGATCTGCCCCTCGTCATTCGCGGCCGGCGCCACGAACCAAGGCCACAAGCGCGAACCGGCCGCGGCCACGGCGATCGTCCACGGCACCCCCGGCTCTCCCGTGCACGCGCCCAAGAACATGGCGAGCTCGAGCACCGGTGCTTGCACCAGCGCCCCCGGAACGCCGATTCCCAGCCGACGGACCCAGGTGTCCATGCGCGGCAAGGCCAGTCGATCGGGCGCGCCGCGGCGCAGCAACAAGCGCACCCGCGCGATGTCGAGAAGCACGGCAACCCCGCCCACGGCCAGCAAGACCAAGGCCGCGACCTGGCTGCGATCGCTCTCGGCGACCAGCACATAGGTCGAGGTCGCTATGAAGACCGCGTGTCCGAGCGGGCGCACCAGCTGCGCCAGGGTCTCGCCTGGCTCGTAGGGATCGTCGAGCGTGGTCGCGCTCGTGAACGCCGCGGTCCCCAAGGCCCGCAAGGGCCGCAACAAGCGCGCCACGTGCACGCCAAAGAGCAAGAAGATCGCGCCGGCCAACAAACCCCACCACGCGCCGCTGAGCACCCAGATGCCTGCGCCCAAGGCCGCGACCAGAGCCGCGAGCTCGAGCTGCGCGATGCTGGCGCGACTGCGGGCCAGCCAGCGCAAAGTCCACATGCCGGCGACGCGGTTGAAACTCGAGCCCTCGAGGTCGAGCTCGCTTTCGCAGGCGGCGACCAGCGCTTCGCTGCGTTGGCGATCCTCTTCGTCGACCAAGCGCGCCAAGCTGTGGGCGCCAAAGCGCTCGGGCAAGTCGAGGCCCTCGGCCACGGGCACCGTCGGAGGGACGCGTTCGAGACGGCCGGCGAAACAGGCGGCCGGGCGCCCGACCTCGTCGTACAAGGCGAAGCGCTCATCCGCTTCGAGGGGGTGCTCGATCATCAGGCGCAAGAGCTGCGGATCGACGTAGGTCCCTTCCCAAAGGATCAGGGCGGGCGCGCCGACCTCGTCGCCGGTGGCGACCTCGATCGACCCCTCGGGCCGCCGCTGCAGACCCGGCCCCCCCAGCACGCGGCTGAAGCCGGCGCGTCGGGCGTTGGCCGCCACGCGCGCGCTCGAAGTCACGCCGAGGACGGGGCGCGTCAGGTCCACGCGCGCATCCCCGTCGGCCAAGATCACGAGCGTGGGGACGCCCGCGCTGTGGCCCAGTTCGCTCATCGCTGCGCGTGGGCCTCCATCCAGGCGCGCAGCTGGTCGACCTCGAGGCCCTCGAGCCCTTCGATCCGCGCGTGCGCCCCGCTTTGGTCTTGGTGCCCCGGGTCACCGGGCGGCGGGTTCGCGGCGGCGGTCGCCACCACGCACATCCCGGCCGCGAGCCCCGAGGCGATGCCCGCCTCGCTGTCTTCGAAGACCATGCAGCGCTCGGGCGCGACCCCGAGGCGTTCGGCCGCCATCAAAAATCCATCGGGCGCGGGCTTTCCCCGCGGGTAGTCCTCGGCGCCCAGATAAAAGCGCAAGCGAGACTCGAAGCCCAAACGCTCGAGGGCGTAGGCGATCTCGGCGCGGCTCGAGCCCGAGACGATGGTCATCGGGATGCCCGCTGCGTGGGCGCGCTCGACGAACTCCGCCCCGCCGGCGAGCAGCTCGATGTCGCCCGCCCCCGCGGCCGTCAGCGCCTCTTTGGCCTCGATGGCGCCGGCTTGAAGCTCGGCCAAGCTCAGCCCGGTCTTCTTCCCGATCTCGAGGACCTCGTAGATCTCTTGCCAAGCGTGCCCGATCACGAAGCGCTTGTGGGCGTCGGAGATCGGGTGGCCGCGCTCCGCCATGAAGCGAGCGATGCCCTCGGCGTGAAAGGCCTCGCTGTCGACGAAGGTGCCATCGAGATCGAACAAAATCGCGTCCGGGAGCACGTGTCGACGGTGGCCCCAAAGAGGGACGAAAGCAAGCCCCGGGCGCCCTGCGAGCGCGATAAGCTGCCGCCGTGAACGGTGCGGCCGCCCTTTGGCTCACGGCCTTGCTCGCCGCCCCCGCGCCTGCGCCTGAAGCTACGCCCGCCCCCGAAGCTACGCTCGCCCCCGAAGCTGCGCCCACCCCCGAAGCGGAGGACTTTTTCGTGACGGAGGTGGCCTTCGGTTCGTCGATCGGCGTGGGCTGGATGAACCTCCGCGCGCTCGATCGCGCCTACGAAGACGCCGGTCTGCCCGGCTTCGTGCCCACCCAGTGGACGCCCTTCGCCGTCAACGGCGAGCTGTGGATCGGTCGGCACGTCCCCGCCTTCGACTTCATGCGGCTGAGCCAAGCTCGCAAGGCCCCCGATCGCAACGGCCTCACCAGCCAGCTGCGCGCGAGCTTCACCGAGATCAGTTATGGCTACGCCGTCCATCACCGGCGGGGCTTTTCGATCGTGCCTCGGGCCGGCTTCGGCATCTTCGACCTCGAGCAGTCGGCACATGCCACCGAGGGCTTCGATGCTGCGACGCAGTTCGAGGCGCTCGGCCAAAGCGAGGGGCAAAGCGGCGGCCGGAGCTTGGTGATGACGAAGTCCGCGATGGTCTTCGAAGCGGGCATCGCCTTTAGCTACCTGGTCGAGTTCCGGCGCAAAGAGGTGCCCCCGCGTCCGGGCCTGGGCGCCGGCATCCGGATCGGGCTGCGCTTGTCGGGGGCCGTGCAGCTCTTCGACTTTGGGCCCCAAGGCGCCGCGTGGCGCAGCGGGGGCACCCGCGTCCAGGCCGCTCCGGATCTGCGCGGCGACATGCTGAGCTTGCGCTTGGTGCTCGCGCCCTCGCTGCTGCATCGCTCGCGCGTCGAGCCGACCGCGCCTTGAGCTCGCGCGAGGAGGACACGCTCAGTCGCAGGCGTTGCAGGCTTCGCTCGCGGCCTTGCAGTCGCCGCCGGCGCGGGTACAGGCGTTGGCGTAGCGATCGTCTTCGGGGTGGGCCGACGCGAGGCCGCAGATCCGCAGCTCGAGCTCACAGATCGCCTCGGCGAGCTCGCACACCGTGCTGCACTCCACTTCGGTCTCGGGGGCGTCGCCAGCCCCCGCCGCCAACTTCGCGTCTTGCGGCAGGCGAACTCCGATCCCGCGCAGCTGCCCCTCGAGGCTGTCCAGACGGGTGAGCATCGCTTCGGCGTTGCCCAGGGCCTGGTTCGGGGCGCTTTGATTCTCGTCGCGTTGGCGCGCGCTTTGACTCTTGCCGACCGGCGCGGCTTTGTCCTGCGGTGGCGCCGTGGGCGTGGCGCCCGGGGCCCGTTTGCGCTTTTGGGTGGTCGTCGTCCGCGAGCCCGATCCGTTGCCCCGCTCGGCACCGCCCGAGACCGTTGGCAGGTCATTGTCCTCGAGTTCGACGCCATAGCCCGGGGAGTCGGGGAAGGGCTCGGGCTCGCTTTGCGGGCTCGCCTCTCGTAGGGCCGGCTGGTTGCTCGGGTCTGCGCCGTGACGGCGCTCGAGTTCCTCGGCGGCCTCGACTTCGCCCGCAGCTTCGACCGCGCCCTCGGTTTGGGCGGCGGCGCCTCGCGCCTGAACGGTCGACTCCGTCGCCGCATCCTCGCGCGAGGCGCAGCCGCCGACGACCGACAGCGCGAAAGACATGGCGACGGCGCCGGCGAGGCCTAGCGACCCCAGCGAAGGCAGGCGCGCGCCGAACTCAGTACTCACATTCACAGCTACTTTCCGCGGTGCCCTCGGCGAGCTCGCAGTCGTCCCCGGCACGCGAGCAGGCGCTCTCGTAGCGGGCATCGCCGGCGTGGCGCGCGGCCAAGACGCAGATCCGCGCCTCGAGCTCGCAGGTGGTCGACGAGAGATCGCAAAGGGTGTCGCAGTCGCCGTTG
>JAUIJR010000353.1 GCA_030431075.1 Polyangia bacterium
CAAGACGGCCCGGTGCTCGGCGGCCATGCGCGAGAGGACCCGCTCGAGGGCTCCGGGCGAGTCGTGCGACTCCAAAAAACGCCGGGCGGTCACGAACCACGCGCCTTTGACCTCGCTCGGCATGGGCGGAGGATAGGGGAGTCGCGGCGGACTGTCGCCGGCGCGCGTCACCTGGCTGCGGCTTGGCCCAGGGGCCGAGACGGCGCATCATGGGGCATGCGTTCGACGGGTCTTTTCATCTTGCTCGCATGCGCCGCGGCCTGTGGCGGGCGGGCCTTGCCCGGGGAGGGCGGCGAAAGCTCAGCGGAGGCCTCGGGCGAGGGCGAGACCCTCGCGGACGGCGAGGGCGACGACGGCGACGACGCCGGCTCGGCCGCCTCGGTGTCGACCTCGACTTCGACCACGAGCGAGACGGGGGTCATGGATGGCGAGGGCGATGCCGGGACGACGGAGGGAGACGCCGAGACGGGGGTCATGGAGACCGGCGAAGATGACGGGGGACAAGAGCCGCTCTCGCGGTGTTTCGAGGCCTGTGGGCAGCGCGCCGAGATCGGGGACAGCATGGGCTTTTGCGCCTTCGACTGGATGCACGACTGGTCGTGCGAGACCTGGTGCGAGTGGGGCCTCGGCAGCCTCGACGAGGTCGAGTACATCGAGGGCATCGAGTGCATCGGCACCGAGCCGCTGTGCTTCGAGAACATGGAAGACTGCATCTGTCGCCACACCCAGACCGACTGCCTGCCGCCGTGACCGAGACGCCCGCATCGCCCACCGCCATGGCGCCTGGGACCCGCCTCGAACATGGGGGGAGGGTTTACGAGATCGGTGAAGCCATCGGCCATGGCGGCTTCGGCGAAACGCACGCGGCGACGCGGGTGGGGGATGATGCGGCGCTCGTCGTCAAGGCGCTGCGGCTCGACCGTCTCGCGGACTTCAAGGCCCTCGAGCTTTTCGAGCGCGAAGCCAAGGTCCTCGCTGCGCTCGAGCACCCGGGCATCCCCCGGACGCTGGACTTCTTCGCTTGGGACGGCACCCGTGCCTATGCGCCGGACGACGTGGCGAGCTTGCCCGAGGGCGCGACCTTGCGATGGATCATGGTCCAATCGCGTGCGCCGGGGCGCTCGCTCCAAGCGATGATCGAGGCCGGGGAGCGCCTCTCCTCCGAGGCCCTCGACAACCTGCTTCGGGCCTTGCTGGGCATCTTGGACCACTTGCATGGCATGTCTCCACCGGTGGTGCACCGCGACATCAAGCCGGCCAACATCGTGCTGGGCGACGCGGGGGAGGTGAGCTTGGTCGACTTCGGAGCGATCAGCGATCGCGTCCGTTCGACTTCGACGGTGGCGTCGACCTCGGTAGGCACCTTCGGCTACATCCCGATGGAGCAGATGATGGGGCAGGCGAGGCCGGCCTCCGACTTCTTCGCCCTGGCCATGAGCGTGGTGGTGGCCGCAACGCATCGCGGGCCCGAGCAACTGCCGCTCGACGAACAAAGCGGAAAGGTGGACCTCGATCGGCTGGCGCAGACCTGGCCCCCCGGTCTACGGGCCGCGCTCGATGCGATGCTCGAGCCCATCGTCGGGCGGCGGGCCGGCGACGCCGCGTCGGTACTCGCACTGCTCGAAGGTCGCAGCGCCTTGGCCAAGGCCGAGCCGGGAGCGCTCGCAAGTCGGCGCGGCGCATCCTTGTTCAACGGCGCGATCGGCTTTGGCGGTGTCGCCGCCGGCCTCATCTACCTCGTCTTCTTCAACTCCCTGTCCGAGACGGCGCTCATCCAGATCAGCTTGTTTTGGGTCGCACCGGTCGTCTTTGGCGTCGCCGGCAAGATGGCACTGGCGCGCGGCCACGCCAACCCGGTCGGCCGGGCTTTGGTCACCACTGCCTTGGGGATCGCAGCGCTGATCGTGTTCATCTTTGCGATATTTCCATCGCTATAGCGCGTCGGCGAAGCGCCCCACCGTGCAAAAATGTCGCGCCCTCTCCCGGGGGGCTCAGGCCCGGGAGGGGACGCGACGCGCGTCGATGCGTGGTTCACGAGTGAAGTTGCCGTGACGCAGCCGGCTTCACTTCGCCGAGGCGAAGCGAACTCAGGGGGTGTAGGTCTCGTCGTTGGTGACGTAGATGCGAGAGATGGCCGCGGACTCTCGGGGGTAGAAGGTCAGGTAGTGATCGCCCTTGTCGAAGTCGGGCGACCACCACTCGTCGGGATCGCACAGGTCGATCAGTGCGCGCCGATTGAGGTGCGCCCAGCGGTAGATGCCTTCGCCCAAGGGCTGCAAGCTGCAGTCGAGGTCGAAGGGGATCGCGGTCAGCGGGAAGCCGTCGACGCGAACATTGAAGCTGTCGTCTTCTTGCTGGTCCCAGCCGCGGACCCAGATGTGCCAGGTGTCGTCGCAGGGGATGTCCAGCTCGAAGGTGGCCGAGCCCGTGAGGGTTGTCGGGAAGATCTGCATGCCTTGATCGTCGACCGAGACTTCCACGCCCCAACCGTTGAGGATCGCGTCTCCTGCGTCGATCTCGAAGGATTCGATGCCTGTGCAGGCATTGTCGCCATCGCCGTCGCCGTCGCCGTCGCCGGTGCCATCGCCATCGCCATCGCCGTCGCCGTCGCCGTCGCCATCGCCATCGCCGTCGCCGTCGCCGTCGCCATCGCCATCGCCATCGCCATCGCCATCGCCATCGCCGTCGCCGTCGCCGTCGCCGTCGCCGTCGCCATCGCCGTCGCCGTCACCCGCGGAACTCGCAGAGCTGCTCTCTCCAGAGCTGCCTTCGGCGGTGGCGCCTTCGTCGGGGCCGCTGCCACCCTCGTCGGAGCCGTCGGCGTCTTCGCTGCCGGACTGGCTATCGATGGCGCACTCGCCTCGGCTCGGTCCGTCGTCGAGGCAGGGGTCACCGCATGCGGTGAGGGAGAGGGCCGTCAGGAGCAGGAGGCGGGGGGGGGTCGCAAAGGCCATGGGGAAACCATGGAGCAGATTTTTGTCGAGCGCACTGTACCTTGGGCATATTATTTTTCTGAACAGCAATCATTGAAACGAACTGCGCTAAATGTCGTTTGTGCGGCGATTGGAGGCCAGGCGGGATCGCGCACTGCCAGCGCTGAGCCTGCCAGCCGGTGCAATGAGGCAGCCGCGCTTCGGTCGGCGCGGCCGTGCGCGTTCGCGCCTCGACACAAAAAACCGCCGCGTCCGGTTCCCGGGGGCTCAGGCCGGGAGCGGACGCGGCGTGCGTCGTTGCGTGATGGGGATGAGAGACCGGGGACTCACCCGGCCGATCAGGGGTTGTAGTTCTCGTTGTTGGTCACCACGATGCGAGAGATCGCCGAGGACTCGCGGGGCGTGAAGACGAGGTCGTGCATGCCACCGTCGAGGTCGACGTTCCACCAGTCGTCCACGTCGCAACCGGCGATCAGGTCGCGGTTGTTGAGGTGGGCCCAGCGGTAGACGCCTTCGCCAGGCGGAAGGTCGGTGCAGTCGAGGTCGAAGGTCGCGGCGGGGAAGGGGGCTCCGTCGACTTGGACGTTGAAGCTGTCGTCGGTGCCCTGGTCCCAGCCCAAGACCCAGATGTGCCAGGTGTCGTTGCAGGGAATGTCGAGCTCGAAGGTCGCGGTGCCGTTTTGGCTCGTGGGGTAGATCTGCTGGCCCTGGTCGAGGATCGAAGCCTGCGAGTCCCAACCGCTGAGAATGGCCTCTCCGGCGTCGATTTCGAGGGTTTGGTTGCCGTTGCAATCACCATCGCCGGTGGTTCCGTCGCCGTCGCCGTCGCCATCGCCATCGCCATCGCCGTCGCCGTCGCCGGTGGTGCCATCGCCATCGCCATCGCCATCGCCGTCGCCGTCGCCGTCGCCGTCGCCGTCGCCGGTGCTGCTCGAACTCGAGCTGCTCGAGTCGCCGTCGCCGTCACCGTCGCCGGAGCTCGTCGAGCTCGACGTGCCGCTCTCGTCACTCGTGCCTTCGGAGTCGCCCGCGGTCTCGCCGTCCCCGTCGCCCGCTTCTCCGGCGGCGTTGCACTTCTTGGTGGTAAAGCCGTCGTCGATACAAGGATCGCCACAGGCCGCGGTGAAGGTCAGCGTGGAGACGAGGGTCACTAGCGAGAGGCGCTCGAAGGTCATGGCGCGAGACTAGTCGGCGCCTCGTTGACCCGGCAGAGGGGCAGGTGTTGAAAAACGCCCCGATCGCGCAAGGGTGATCAGACCGCAAATGCGCAGGCCTCCGGCGCCTTCGCGCCTCGGTGTCCCAGATGGGGACAGTCAGGGCGGAAAGGTAGCGCGAATGCGCGGTCGCTCAAAAAGCCGAGTCTTTGCCGCTGCCGGCCCGCGAGGAGCCCCCGCTGCGAGCCCAGCGTTCGATGCAGCGCTCGAGTTCCACGCGTGTGACGGGCTTGGTGAGCACGGCGTCCATCCCCGCCTCGAGGCAGGCTTGGTGTTCGTCTTTGCCCGCGTTCGCGGTGAGGGCGATGATCGGGCCTCGGTATCCGTCTTCGCGCAGGCGGCGGCAGGCGGCGGGGCCGTCGAGCCTCGGCATGTGACAGTCCATCAAGATCAGCTCGGGCGCGTCGTCGCGGACCAAGCCGAGGATCTCCTGTCCATCAGCCGCACACTGCACACGGTAGCCCGACTGGCGGAGCATCTCGGCAACGATCTCGCGGTTGATCTCGTTGTCTTCGACCAGAGCGACGCGCAAGGCCGGCCCGTCCCGACCGCCGCGTGACGAGGGGGGTGGGGGCCGACGGGCCAGCGGCGTCGGCAGTTCGACTTCGGCCCGGAGTCCACCGCGGGGGCTGGTCAGCAGGCGAAGTCGTCCCCCCATCGCGCCGGCGAGTCCGCGGGTCAAGGCGAGGCCCAGGCCCGTGCCGGGGATCGAAGGTGCGGCGAGTCGCACGAAGGCCTCTTGTGCGGCAGCCCGGTCGGCGGCCTCGATGCCCGGTCCTGCGTCGTCGACCTCGATGCGCAAGGTCGGCTCGGTCCAGCGAACGCCTACCCGGATGTCCGAGTCTCCTGCGTACTTCAAGGCATTCGACAAGAGGTTCCAGAGGATCTGCCGAATGCGATCGCGCGCGCCTTCGAGGGCCGCGGGGAGCTCGGGGTCCATGTCCAGCTCGATGCCACGCGCAGGGGCCTGGGCGCGCGCGATCGAGACCGTGCCCTCGAAGAGACGTCGCGGATCGAAGGGGGCGGCCTCGATGGCCAAGGCGGCGCCCTCGAGGCGCGCCAAGTCGAGGAGGTCGTCGAGCAAGCTGCGCAGATCGGATGCCGACTCGTGCAGCGCATCGACCCGCTTGCGTTGGCCTGGGTCGAGCGTGGTGTGAGAGAGCAAGTCGATGCCGCCGATCAGGCCCATCATCGGCGTGCGCAGTTCGTGACTCACGTCGGCCAAGAGGCGAGTCTTGAGTTGGTCCGCTCGTTCGGCGCTCGCCTTGGCCTGCTCGAGCTCGGCGACGCTCACGCCGAGACGGTGGCCGAGCTGGGCGGCGCGGGCGCGCCGGCCTTCGCCCCATCGGGCAAAGGCGAGCGCCAAGAGGCCGAGACAGAGGGAGATGGCGACGATGACCCCGAGCGCGTCCCACTTGCTCCCGAGGCTGCGCGAGAGCTTCGCGTTGTCGGCTCGGACCGCGCGCGTGAAGGCGTCGGCGGCCTCGCGGGTGGCCTTGGCGTCGCCGGCATCGACAGCCGCCACGAGGGCATCTTTGGCCGCCCGGCTCGCGGGGCTGGGCCCCGGGGCGAGGGCGCGCGCCCGCGAGGG
>JAUIJR010000354.1 GCA_030431075.1 Polyangia bacterium
GCACGCAGCTTCTCGCGCAAGTTGGCGTCGAGTTTGTCGCCGACCTCCCCCGGGCCCGTCACCAAGACTCCCTGCCGCCCCTTTTCGAGCGTGACGGCCGGCAAGCCGCAGTGCATGCACACCGCGACCCGATCGACCAGCGGCTGACCGCAGCTCGCGCAAGCCGAGCCGCCTTCGAGTCGCAGCAAGCTCGTCCCGACCCCCGAAGCGATGGCCTCGATGCGGCGCAATACGGCCTCGGCCGAGGGCGGCCGGTCGGCCGGGCTCTTGGCCATCAGGCTCTCGACCAACGCCCGCGTCGGCGCCGAGAACTCTCCGGGCATGGCGGGCAGGGGCAACTCTCGATGCGCTCGCAAGACGCCCATCGGCGTGGCCGCCCGAAAGGGCACCTTGCCGGTGAGCATCTCGAACAAGATGCAGCCGAGCGCGTAGAGATCCGCGCGCGCGTCGACGGCGAGCGGGTCGACGGACTCCGGCGCCATGTAGTCCGGCGTACCGAGCACGGTCATGGCCCCCGCATCGAGCCCCGACAAGGAGCTCGCGCGCGCCATACCGAAGTCTGCGATGCGCAAGCAGGGCGTCGCCTGGCTTTCGTCCACCAAGATGTTCGCGGGCTTGAGGTCCCGATGCACGATGCCGCGCGCGTGGGCATAGGCCAGGCCGCTCGAGATCTGCCGCGCGAACTCGAGGGCGCGCGCCTCGTCGAAAGGCGCTTCGCGGGCGATCCAGACCTCGAGGCCTTCGCCCTCGACCAGGTCCATGCGCAAGAAGCTCCGGCGCAGGCCTTGGGCGTCCACACCTTCGGCCATGCCGTAGATCCCCACCAAGTGCGGATGGCGAAGGCCATCGAGAATCTCGGCCTCCTGGGCGAAGCGAGCGGCCGCGGCCGCGTCACCATCGCGTGACGCATGCAAGAGCTTGCCGGCGAAGCGACTCCCCTGGCCATCGACCACCTCGTGTACCGCCGCCACCGCGCCTCGCCCCAGCACGGGACCGATGCGGTAAGGGGCTTCGGGGTCGACCATGGGTGCGAGTCTAGCGCCCCCAACCCCAGGCCCACGCGCCTATTCCGCCGAAGACCAAGCCCGCGATCCCTGTCAAATGACGCGCCGCGCTCGCTACACTTTGGCCATGCAGCTGGTTCACACGGACGAGTACTACGAGGTCCACATGGATGGCCGTGGGATCATCCATCTGCGACGCAGCGACGCGCCCTGGGCCAGCCTCGAGATCGCCAAGGAGCGCAACGATCTCATGGTGAGTAAGATCCGCGAGGCCATGGCGCCCGCCGAGCGCGGGGTCGGCTTGCTGATGGACTTTCGAAACGCGCGTGCGCGCAACGACGACGCCTTCGAGTCCCTCACCGAACAGTATCGGCACGAGATGCGCGATTCCTTCGATCGCGTCGCGGTCGTGGTGCGTACCTCGGTGGGCCGGCTCCAGCTCGAGCGCCTCAACCGCGGCCAGACCAACGCACCCACGCTCTTCGACGATCCAGAGGCCGCGCTGCGGTGGCTCCAGGCCACCGAGAGCTGATCGAGCGCATCTCGACCCCATCGATGGGCCCAATAGACCTCGTTGATGCCGGGAAAACCCTGAACCTCCCTTTTTCGCCCTCGGCGAAGGCTGGGCTATGATGCAGTCATGCTGGCTTCGCCTTTCTCGCGCTTCGCCCCCCTTGCCTTGGTCCTGACCGTCTCGGCCTGTTTCGAGAACACCGACCTTCCGGGCGATACCTCGAGCAGCAGCAGCTCCGGCGAGGGCGAGACCGGCGACGGCGACGGCGACGGCGATGGCGATGGCGATGGCGCCGCCAAAGACGAGGCCTGCGAGGAGTACTGCTCCTTCATGGGCGTGTGTCAGGGCGACTTCGCGCAGTACTCGACGGCCGGCCCCTGCCTTATCACCTGCGACGACATGCCCCTCGGCAACGAGGGCGACCAGGTCGGTAACTCCATCGAGTGCCGTACCTTCTACGCCATCCAAGCCGGCGAGGGCGGCCCCGACCAGGAGACCTTTTGTCAGAACGCGGGCCCGAGCGGCAACGGCGTGTGCGGCGGACTGTGCGAGAGCTTTTGCGCGATCGCCATGAGCGCCTGCACGGGCGAGAATCAGGCCTTCGACAGTGTGATCGACTGCACGATGTCCTGCATGGCCTGGGACGCCACCGAGGCCTACACCGCGAGTTCGCCCGAAGGCGACACCTACGCGTGCCGTCTGAAACACCTGACCTATGCCACCGTTGACCCGGGCACCCACTGCGGGCACATCACGGACGTCAACGCGGTATGCGCAGATCCCTAGGGCATTTCTTCCGACAGCGCGGTCTTCTCGCGGGCTGTCTTCCCCTGCTCACCAGCGCCTGTTTCGAGAGCAGTGACCCGCCGGTCAGCACGGCCAACCCCGAATCGAGCAGCGAGTCGGGCGAAGCCGGCAGTGAGGAGACGGGGACGCCGGAGGCCGCCTGGCACTTCGTGATCGAGCTCGAGAACGTCGGCCCGGCCTACGGCTGGCTAGACTCGGGCGTCTTCGACCTGCCCGAGGGCGGCAGCAACTACGGGCCCATCGGGCCCGGCGAGGCCTATGTCATCGACTTCGACGCGCGCCCGGGCGACCGCCTGAGCCTCGCGTCGATGGTGTGGCAGACCAACGACTGGTTTTGGTCCACGCCGGCGGGTGGCCTCGCGCTCTTCGATGACGAGGGGCAGCCGATGACCGGCGAGCGGGCCTCCGAGTTCGAGTTGCTGGACGCCGGCACCGAGCTCGACCAAGCACCCGGCGAAGGTGCAGACCAGCCCGGCCAGGCCAGCGCCAGCGGTGCCGCCGACCCCGACCCCGAGATCCGCACGCGCGACTGGAGCGCCCTTTCGATGAGCGGCGGCGAGTTCTCGGCCCAGCTCGACGCCAACTTGGGCCCCGATCGCGTGTGGCACTTTCAGCTGCGCGTCACCAACCAAAGCAGCGCCGGACAGCTCGTCATGAGCGCGGGGACCAGCGACATCGAACTCGCCCCCGGCGTCTGGGCGACGCACGGCGGTGAGCTCGATTGGTTCGAGCGCGGCGCGCCGCTCGGCGACGCCGGCTTCGAAGCCCTGATCGAGGACGCGCGCACGGTGGAGATGGCCGCGCGCCTCTTCCCCGGGAGTGGCGTCACGCAGGTCGTCTCGGCCGGCGTGTGGGCCGTCGCCCCCAACGACGACGCCCTCTTGTTCGCCCAGGGCACGCCGGCCCTCGACAACGGCCTCGAGGCGCTCGCCGAGGACGGAAAGTTCGAAGGGCTCGCCAACTACGTCAACGCCTTCGACGAGCTCTACGCCCAAGGCGTGACCGAGCAGTCCGTCATCGACTACATGCTCGGCCCCTTGCCCCCCGGCGGCATCTATCGCTTCGAGTTCGACGCCGATCCCGGGGCGCACCTGCACCTCGCCCATATGTTCGTGCCCTCGAACGATTGGTTCATCGCGCCGGCCGCCACCGGCTTGCCGCTCTTCGACGCCAACGATGCGCCGATCATGGGCGACCAGACCGAAGCCCTGCGCTTGTGGGACGCCGGCACCGAGGTCGACCAGCCGATCGGATACGGCCTCGACCAGGTGCATCTGCAAGCCGAGGGCAACAGCGGTGCCGCCGACCCGGACACCGCCGTGCGGGCCATCGAGGGTCCGACGGCGCTGCCGCAGCTGATCCGCTTGCGCGTCTTGCCCGAGCTCAACGAGGGCTGAGCCCCCGACTCCGAAGGCCCGTGGCCCGTCGCTAGAGGTGCCGCTGCAAGAAGGCGAACTGCGCGTTCCAAGCGTCGCGCGCGGCCGGCCGGTACCACTGCGCGTGGAAGGCATGGATCTCGCGCTCGTAGATCCGCGCGTCGACCTCGACCCCTCGCGCCTGCAAGGCGCGCTCGAGTCGTGCGGTGTCGTCCCAGATCGGATCGCGCGTCCCCGCAAAGGCCATGGTCGGCGGCAAGGGCTCGCGCGGGACGTCCCCGCGCTCGAGCAACAAGAGCGGGTCGGCCAAGCTGGTGTCCGAGTGCTGCCCGCGCCCGAGGTAGCCGTGTTCGATCTCCAGGAGCTGCTGACGGACCCACGAAGGCAGTGAGCGCCCCTCCCAAAAGCGGGCCACGTCGCTGACTTGCAAGATGCCGCAGGCGGGCAAGCACGCGCGCGGTCGAAATCCGGCGTCCGCCAGCTCGCGCGCAAAGGGCTCGGGGCGATCGAAGTTTGCGGCCAAGGTCAGCGCCAAGGCCAAGTTGGCGCCGGCGCTCTCCCCCGCGACGGCGATGCGCGAGGGGTCCCCCCCGTAGTTGCCGACCCAGCGCTGCGCCCACAATGCCGCCCGGGCGACATCCTCGAGCGCGGCTGGAAAGACATGACGTGGCGCCAAGCGGTAGTTCAAGTTGAGCACCATGTAGCCGCGGCGCGCGAAGGCCAGCGCCATCAGCCAATGGGTGTCCTTGGACAGGTAGTGAAAGGCACCGCCGTGGATGTAGAGGACCACCGGCAGTGGGCCTTGGCGCACCCGCGGCATCCACAAGTCGAGTCGATGGGCGGGGTGCCCGTCGTCGATGTAGGGCAAGTCGCGCAGCACCCGGATCCCCCAGCGATTCGGGTCCGCCGCCGGCATGCGACGCCCGAGCGCGCTGAGCATCTCGATGCCGCGAATGTAGCTGCGATGGGCCAGCTCGTTGCGCGCGCGGTCGAGGGCCTTCTCCAGGGGGACTGGGAGATTCGGCACGGATCGGGAAGCTAGCAGAGATCGAGCGCGGCTACTTGTTCTTGGCGAGCTTGCCGCGCGCCCGCCAGTAGCCCTTTTTCGCGTCTTTGCTGCCCGGTCGCGCCCGCATGGCCGCGCGATAGGCCGGCACGGCCTCTTCCCAGCGCTCGAGGCTGGCGAGCGAGTCGGCGCGCAGCTTGAGCCCGGAGTAGTAGTCCGGGCGCACGTTGAGCAGCTCGTCCGCGGTGGCCAAGGCTCCCTCGTGATCTTTGAGGCGACGCAAGACACGACCTTGGTTGCGCAGCGCATCGACGTAGTCGTCGCGCGCGTCTTCGTCGTACTCCGGGTAGACCGCGAACAAGTCGCGGTAGGCGGCCACGGCCGAAGCCCAGTCTTTTTTGCGCAGGGCCTTTTTCGCGTCGGGCTCGATCGCCTTGGCCGTCTCCTTGCGCAGACGCGCGATGGCCTCGTGCCCGGGGTCCACCAAGCTCAAGTTGGTGAGCTCCAAGGCCAACGAGCCCGCGCCCGGCTCGCGCCAGTGGCCGGCATCGAAGGCGGCTTGCGCCCTCTCGGCGATCTCGGCCGGGTCCATCCCCTCGGTGGGCAGCTCCTCTCCGCCGTCGACCTCGAGCTCCGCGTCGGCCACCTCGCCCTCGTCGTCCATCGACAGCGCGGGCTCTTCGCCGGCGTCAGCTTCGGCCGTGTCCTTCGCCGGCACCTCGCGCGTCGCCTCGTCGGCCGCAGGCACCGAGGCCTCGGGCTCGGCCGCACCGCGCTCGTCCGTGACCTTCTCGTCGAGCGCTTCGCTCTCGGATTCACCCTGGCGGCTAAAGAAGATCGCGGCGGCCAGGGCTCCGCCGAGCGCCACGAAGATCAGCGCCTTGCCGCCCGCGGCCCAGGCGCTGGGCTTCACGGCGGCGTGCCGCCCCGAGAGCATCGCCTGGTCGTGAACGGTCACAAAGCTGCCCGAGCCGGCGACTTGGTGCGAGCCCGTGCTCACGATGCTCGGCTGGGATCCGCC
>JAUIJR010000355.1 GCA_030431075.1 Polyangia bacterium
ACATGACGAACATCCACAAGGGGTGGGTGTAGGCCTGAACCCGGTGGCCCTCGTTCCAGACCAGCCCCCGACCCTCGACGAAGTGGTCGACACTTCGCAAGGTGATGTAGGCGTCGTCGGAGAGCCAAGCGTTGCGAAGCACGAGCACCGCAAAGATCCCGAGGAGTACGCCGAGCGCGAGGCGTCGCTCATCGGGGGCTCTGGGGGCGACGTCCATGCACGAGTGCCCCGAAAGGGGAGCACCGACTTTTACCCCATGGAGGGCGCCAATCAAAAAGGCCAGCGAAGGTCCTCTCCGCGTCCGCTCAAGGCAGTCTCCGCGTCCGCTCAAGGCAGTTCCCGCGCCCGCGCTACTCCGCCGGCGCGGTCCAGTCCGTCGAGTAGCGAGCTCGCGCCGCGTCGGGCGAGCTCGGCTTCGAGACCCGCGCGTGCGCGCGCGAGACGACTTTTGATCGTCCCCTCCGCACACTCCATGACCCCAGCGACCTCCGCGACGCGCATGCCCTCCCAGTAGTAGAGCTCGAGCACGATCTGGTGGTCCAGAGGCAAGGCCGCCAGCGAGGCTTCGATCACGCGACGGCTCTCGTCGGCCGCCACCAAGGAGACCGGTCCGGGGCCGAGATCGGCGAGCGAGGTCACCTGGAAGTCGAGGTCGGGCCGGCGTCGCTTCGTGCGGTAGTGGCGATACAAGATGTGGCGCGCGATGCCGAAGAGGTAGGCGCGGAAGCTTCCGCGCCCGTCGAAGCGCGCGTGAGACTCGACGCAGGCGAGGAAGGTCGCCTGGATCAGGTCCTCGGCTTGGTCCGCCGCTTTGGCGAAAAAGAAGCGATGGATGGCCGGAAGGTGGCGCTCGACCAAGGCACGCCCCGCCGCCGCGTCACCCGCGGTCCAGCGGGCGAGGAGCTCTTCGTCGGCCTCCACGCCCACATTGTGCCCGCAGCTCCGCCGCGGTTCCCTCGATCTCGCGCGGCGTCTACTGCACCGCGGCGATGCGCCCGGCGCCCTGGTTGCTGTTGTAGGGCTCATTGCCCGGATACCACCAAGCGTCGGCCCCCGGGTAGGCGCCGCTGAGCTCGGCCAAGCCCGCGGCGACCATGCCTCGCGCCATCGAGTGGACCTGACCCCCGGCGGGCGCACAGAACATGCACTCGAGCCCGGCGCAGCTCTCCTGCTCGAAGTCGAAGTGGGCTGCGCCGACCACGCGGATCACCCGCGCGTCTTCGATGCCCGCGAACACGGGCAAGAAGTTGTTGTTGCTGTTGCACTGCCCGGGCTCCGCGATGGCCACGCGGGTCTCGAGGGTGAACCCCGACGCGGCGTCGCTGCCGACCGAGCCGTTGTCGACGGGGTCGAGCCCGACGTAGCCGACGGCCCCCGCGTCACTCGAAGCTGCGACGAAGGCGGCGAGACCTCCGGCCGAGAAGCCCGAGTACACGCGGTCCTCGCTGGTGAGCGCTTGTCCGAGTTGGGCCATCGCTTCGCCGTTGCGAGCGTGGTCGACCCCGATGAAACTGTTCGTGCACAAGGAGACGGTGATGACCTCCATCCCGAAGCTGGCCACGTGGCTGGCCATGGGACCTTGGTCTTCGACGCTGCGTTGAAAGCCGTGGGCCATGAAGACCACCGTGTCGGTGCGCTTGGTCGCGGGGCTGTGGATCTCGTAGTCGAGCGCGCAGCCGTTGTTGGTCGTCATCGAGCCGGCCGTGACGGTGACGGCTTGGGGTCCCATCATCTCGAAGTTCGGCAGCGCGCCGTCGCCATCGCCATCGCCGTCTCCATCTCCGTCGCCGTCGCCATCTCCATCTCCATCTCCGTCTCCGTCTCCATCACCATCTCCGGACGCGCTCGTGCTCGCATCACTGCTCTCGCTCGTCGATGCGCTCGAGGCCTCGCCGCTTTCCCCGGTGGACTCGGCTTCGCTGGTCCCTTCGCTGCTCTCGCCGCTTTCGTCCGTCGAGGGATCCGGATCCCCGCAGGCCCCGGCGAGGGAGAGAGCGAGCACGAGGGTGGAGTGGCGCAGCAACGGCATGCACGAAGCGTCGCGGAGCTCCGCGCCGGCGTATGTGAGGTGACTGACTGTCAGTCATTTTCGAAGATCGACGCGTAATCCGGGGTTTGAAGGCCATTTCTGCCGGTAGGTGCATCGGCCGAGCCCGCGAACACGGGTGCAGGCGCGCCCGAGACTCGCGGTCGGATGCTCCATATCTCTAAAAGTCGCTTCACATATTGACAATATGATTCATATCCAATAAACACGAGCCGTGGCGGACAGTCGACCGGCGAAGAAGCGTCGCTACCGAAGCGCTTTGCGCGAGGAGCAGGTCGAGGCGACGCGGGCCCGCATCCTCGACGCCGCCGTCGCCGTGCTGGCCGAGGACCTCACCGGACTGACGATGCCCGCGGTGGCCAAGGCGGCGGGTGTCTCGCTGCCCACGGTCTACCGTCACTACCCCGACAAGCGGGCCCTCCTCGACGCTGCCGTCCAGCGCATGCGCGCGCGACTCGGTGTGATCTCCGACGACTACGAAGGTCTCGAGGGCTTGTGTGCGCGCCAGGCTCGGATCATGGGCCGCTTCGAGAAGCTCGGAGACGACTACCGAGCCCTGCTCGCCGTCAGCAACGCGCAGACCATGCCCCCCGAGGAGCTCGAGCCACGCATGGCGATTTTGCGCGAGCGCATCGCCGACGACCTCGACGGACTCGATGGCCCCGACGCCGAGCGGGTCCTCGAGCTCGCCAACCTCCTGTGCAGCAGCGTGGGCGGGCTGGCCATGACGCGCTTCGGCTTGCACGGCGACGAGGCCGCCGGCTTCACCGCCTGGACCCTCGAGACCCTCGTCGCTGGCCTACGCGCACGCAAGCGCTCGCGCTGATCACCCGCTCGGAGACAAGGCAAGCAGGCATGCACCCACCGACCCCACCCGGCGAAGCGACGTGGAAGGCCCCTGGCCCCGGCCAGTGGAGCTTCGATGCCTCGCATCAGCAACGGCCCTTCGGTCGCCTCTTCGAGTCCGTCTACCTCACGCCCTACGCCGAGGGCTTCGCGCGCGCGATGGAGGGCGCCGGAAGCCCGCTGCGCACCATCGAGATCCTTCCCGTCAACGGCTGGCTCTACATGTCCCCGCGTCCGCTCGGGGGGCCCGAGTCGGCCACGGCGCCACCTCCCGCCTTCGTGATGCGGACGCTGTTTCGACTCGTGCCGAGCTTGCGCGCTCGCGCGAAGCAAGCGCGCCGATACGTCGAAGCGCGCGTCTTCGCTGCCCGGGCCGAGTCGTGGTTCGGCGAGGAGCTCGCGCAATGGTCCGCGCGCTTGGACGCGCTCGCGGTGGCACGCTCGAGCGAGCTCTCGGACGCCGAGTTGGCGACGCAGCTCGAGGGCTGCGCCTCCTTGAGCGAGGCCCTGGTCGGCGAGCACTTCGCCCACGCGGTCGATTCGGGCTTTCCGATCGGCGACTTTTTCAACGCCTGTGCCGAGATGGCCGGGGCCAGCCCCGCCGAGGCGATGCGCAGTCTGGCGGGCTTTTGCGATCCGACCCGCGCCCCCCTCGAGGACCTCGATCGAATCTGCGACGCAGTCCTCGAAGAAGCGACACCCGAGCTCCGCGCCCGCTGGGTCGAGGGCGAGGCCGCGCCCGAAGCTCCGGAGCTCGAGGCACTGATGCAGCTCGGCCCGGCGACGGCGAAGGCCCTCGAGCGCTACTGGTTGGCCCACGGCGACGCGCCTTGTGCGGGCATGACCGTCTTCGACGCGACCTTGCGCGAGATGCCGGAGCTCTTGGCACGAAATCTCCACGCCCGGCTTCGCGCCCGCCAAGGCGTCGAGGCGAGCGACCCTTCGACACGCGCCCGTGTCGAGGCAGAGGCGGCCGCCGCCCAGCTTCGCAGGCGCATCACGAGCGACCAACACCCCCGCTTCGACCAGCTCTTGGCCGATGCACGCGCGGCCAGTCGGCGCCGCGAATCCGATGCGAACCTCCTGTGCCGATGCATCGGGTTGCTGCGACGCGTCGCCCTCGAGGTCGGCCGCCGAAGCGTCGCCCGCAAAACACTGCACGAAGTGGAGAGCGTCCTCGACCTCGATCGAGACCAGCTGCTCGCGCTGGCCCGCGGCCAGGGACCCGCGCCCGAGGCCATCGCCGCGTACACGGCCACGCGTCGCTGGCAAGAGACCTTGACGCCGCCGGCGAGCCTCGGCCCACAGGTCACGCCGCCAGGCCCTGGCCATTTTCCGCCGGCCGTCGCTCGCCTCACCTCGGGCATCTTTGCCTTCGTCGACCGCTTCGCCGCCGAGGCGGACCCCATCGAGGCCGAGGGGCTCGCGGGCCACGGCGTCTCGCCCGGCGTCGTCGAAGGTCGCGCGTGCGTCTGCCACGGCCCCGAAGACTTCGCGGACTTCCGCGCGGGCGACATCCTCGTCGCCCGCCTCACCTCGCCTTCGTACAACGTGCTCCTGGCCATGGCCGGCGGCGTGGTCACGGAGACGGGCGGCTTGATCTGCCACGCGGCCATCGTCGCGCGTGAGTTCGGTATCCCCGGCATCGTGGGCTGTGCCGATGCCTGCGCCCAGATCCCCTCGGGGGCCAGGGTCCGCGTCGACGGTGACCGAGGCACGGTCGAGATCCTCGACGCCGCGCCGGCACGGCCCGTGCCCGTCTCGACTTCGGCGAGCGCGTACGAGGGCCGGGTCCCCCGCGCGCATGCCTCGAGCGCGCCGGCCTGCCCCCTCGTCGAGGCCCTCGACGCCACGCGCTTTGGCGGCAAGAGCTCGACCCTCGCCCGCGCGAAGCGAGCGGGCATCACCACGCCCGAGGGCTGGGCCCTCGATGCCGACGCATGCGAGACGGTCGCGGCCGGAGACCGTGCGCCCCTCGAAGTACTGCGCGAGCGACTCGCCGATCCGAGCACGAGTTGGGCCGTGCGCTCGAGCGCCCTCGGCGAAGATGGAAGCGCGCACAGCTTCGCCGGCCAACACCTCACGCGGCTGGGCGTGTGTGGCTTCGAGGACGTCTGTCGCGCCATCGAAGAGGTCTGGCGCTCGGCCCACGCCCCCGGAGCCCTCGCCTACCGACGCCGCTTGGGGATCGAAGGCGAGCCGCGCATGGCCGTGCTCTTGCAGCCCACGCTCGAAGTCGAGGTCGCGGGCGTCGGCTTTGCGGCCGAGCGCCGAGCTCAACCCTGCCGGCTCTTCGAAGCCGCGTGGGGCTTGGGTGAGAGTGTCGTCGCCGGCGAGCTGACCCCCGACCGGTACATTACGGACCTCGAGGGCCGCGAGATCGAGCGGGAGCTCGGCAACAAGACGAGCTCTTTGACGCTGGTCGACGGGAAGCTGCGACGCATCGCGCTCTCCTCGGCTCGCGCCGATGCCCCCTGTCTGGACGCGGCGCAGCTGCGCCGCTTGTCGGAGCTGGCCCGTGCGTGCGAGACCTGTTTTGAAGGGCCTCAGGACATCGAGTGGGCCTTTGTCGACGACACCTTGATCTGTTTGCAGTCGCGGCCGGTCACCCGCCGCCTCGAGCTCGACACGAGCTCTCGGCGTCGACGTCCCGCCTGATTCACCTCTCACCTCCCCCCGCTTCACCATGCGTCCCGTCTTCAAATACAGCCTCATCGCCGTCGCCGCCCTCGCTGCCACCGTCGCCAGCGGCGTCATTTACCTCAACGTCGCCTTCCCCAAGGTCGGGCCCGCCGCGGAGATCGAAGTCCCCGAAGATCCCGAGCTCGTCG
>JAUIJR010000356.1 GCA_030431075.1 Polyangia bacterium
CGGTGCGTGTCGATGCCTTCGTGGCCACTTTGGACTCGAGCGGCAACGAGATCTGGAACGCGACCTACACCGGGACCCAAAGCGACGGGCTGGACGCCTTTTATGCGGTCGCGGTCGATCCGAACGACGGCTCGATTTATGCCGCCGGAAGCTACGAGGAGAACAATCTCTTCGACGCGCTGCTGATCAAGTACGACAGCGCAGGCAACGAAGTCTGGACCGACACGATCACGGGTCCGGCGATCTCTTCACTCGATCAGTACAACGGCGTGTCGGTCGCGCCGAACGGCGACGTGGTGCTCACCGGGCGCTACGAGGACGTGAACGCCAGCGGCGGCGTGCAACTCATGGTCCGTCGGGTGGACTCCAGCGGCAGCCAGGTCTGGATCGACTTGCTCGACGTCACCGGGGCCCTCGAAGACCGCGGCAGCTACGTCGAGGTGGACTCGAGCGGCAACGCCTTCGTGGTCGGCACCATCGACCAAGGTGGACTCGAGCTCGACGACGCCTACTACGCGCTGCACGACGCGGCCGGCAACACGACCTGGTCCTACCAGATCGACGGTCCGGCGACGGGCGAGTGCCTCAACGGCTCGATCAGCTGCGACCTCGGCCTGGCCGGCGCGCTCTTGTCCGACGGCAACTACCTCGTCGCCGGCGCGCTGAGCCAAGACAAGCCCAACCGTGGCGCCTACGTCCAAGTCAGCGACGCCAGCGGGGCCAACTTGTGGTCGCGCGAGATCGACGGCGAGGAGGACGAGGTCGACGCGCTGACCGCCGTCGACGACTCGAGTGGCGGCAGCATCTTCGTGGGCGGCTACCTCGCCCGCGCCGACGCCGGCATCGACTTCTTCTTGGCGAAGTACACCCCCGACTACTAGTCGCGGAACTCCAACGAAAAAAGGGCGGCCCGCGGGTCGCCCTTTTTCGTGGGAGGTGTTCGCTCTACCCGTCGATGATCTTCTCGGGGCGCGTCTCTTCGACCACGAAGCGGTAGGTGACGTAGGCGGAGGGGACGAAGGCGAGGGCGAGCATCATGTAGAAGATGTAAAAGCCCACGACCCAGACCAAGGCGATCGTCGGGGCGGCGAGGATCCCGAACATGTTCAGGAAGAAGGTCGCAGCGATGAACGAGACGATCGGGATGATCAAGGCGAAGGCCATCGCCAGGGGCGTTCCGCGCGTCAGCTCGGCGCTGCGCTTCATCGCTTCGACGGCTCCGAGCCGTTCGGCCATTGCCGCGGGCGCAGCGATGGCGAAACGCAAGATGACGGCCAGCGCGCCAAAGTAGCCAGCGATCGCACCGATGACCAAGATGAGCCCTCCCAGGATCCCACCGATGGCGCTGGCGATGAAGGTCAACACCCAAACCGCCCCGAACCAGCCGATCATCGCCCCGATGCTGACTACGAGATTCATCCCCGCGATGGCGGCCAGCGAGCTGAAGCGTTCCATTGCGCGTCGGCCGTAGACGCCGACCAGCTTCTTGCGATTCGTCTTGGCTTGAAGGGCTGCGCCGAGGAGCGGGCCTTGCAAGAGCAGTCCGATGCACCAAATGATCAGCATGACCACGAACTGCGACACGCCCGCGGCGGCTTTGGGTCCGACGATGCCTACGGTGAGATCGACGAGTCCGGCGCCGACGGTCTTCTCGACCCCGTACCAGGCGCCACCGCTGAGCAGCCCCACCAAGATGAGCACGCCCGGCTGGTTCTTGATCACGCCCATTGCGCCTTCGAGCAGGGCCATCGGACCCACTTTCACCTCGGCCTTGTCGTAGAGGTAGGCGTTGTCCTCCATCGCTTGCGCGCTGCCCCAGTTGGTGGGGCCACCGTTGAGGGGATCCGCCATCGAGTCGGCCGGGGAGGGGGCGGCCGGGGGAGCGCCGAAGGGGTTCTCGTCGATGGGATCACTCATGGCTGTGGGCATTTTGGTCGGGCCGCCACACGTGCGTCAACCAAGGCTTGCCAAGGCGGTGGGGATCGCCGAGCCTCGACGCGCGCCGCCAAGGCGCACGAGGCCGCGAGTATGTCCATCAAGTGGGATCGTCGATTTCTACGCCTGGCCGAGCACATCTCCGGATGGAGCAAGGACCCCTCGACCAAGGTCGGCTGCGTGGTCGTCGGCGCCGACCGCGAGATTCGGAGCACCGGCTTCAACGGCTTTCCGCGCGGGATCGAAGACAGCGCCGAGCGCCTCGACAATCGGGAGCTCAAGTACCCGCTGATCTGTCACGCCGAAGAGAACGCGATCATGCACGCCGCGCGCGTCGGCGTGTCGCTCAAGGGCTGTACAGCCTTCGTCACCTGGCCGCCTTGCACCCGCTGTGCGCGCTCTTTGGTCCAAGCCGGCGTGTCGGAGGTCGTGTATCCAGGGGGGCTCGACATCCCCGATCGCTGGAGTGACGACTTCGAGATGAGCACGGGGATGTTCGCCGAGGCGGGGGTGAAGGTGCGCACCGTCCCGCTCGAAGACGACTGAGTCCAATCGGCGCGAACTTTGTTTTGGCGGGCCTCGGGGCGAGCCGGAGCTTTTTTGCGCGGCCGCGCCAAAGAGCCTCGCTATGATGGCGGTGATGTCGCCCGACGACGCGATGATCCAGGTGCGTGCGTGGGCCCAAGAGGCGCCGCACGACGTCGAGTTCCTGCCGAGCACTTGGGACCGCTCGCAGCGCGCGGCGGCCAAGCTCGGCTTGAGCTTCAAGTCCACCTTGGGGGCGCTGGTGCACCATACGGGCGGGCTCTTGGTCGACGGCGGCTGGCTGCGGATCTACGGCGCCGGCCACCCTCGACTGCCGCGCGCCGTCCACCTCTTTGGGCCGCAAGTTGGCTTTGGCGAGGGCCTGCTCATCGCCGACGACGCGGTGGGTGGCTTTTTCGCCTGGTTCGACGCGACGCACACCGTGCACTACCTGAGCCCGGACACGGCCAGGTGGGAGAACCTCGAGCTCGGCTATGACGACTGGCTCGGGTCGGTCCTCGGTGACGGGCTGGCCGGCTTCTACGCCGAGTTGCGCTGGGAGGGCTGGGCCGAGCTCACGGCCGGCCTCGCCCCGGACCAGGGCCTTCGCATCGACCCGCCTCCGCGCCAAGCCGGACCGCCGCTCGGCGAGCGAAGCATGCGTCCGACCTCGATGGTGGAGCTTTGGAGCTCGCACCCGGTCAACGCCGGGGCCCGCGCCAGCTGAGTCAAAAGGCAATTCAGGTTCTCGCCTTTGCAGTCGCTTTACTGAAATCGAGCTGGCCCTTGGCGGAAGATGGGGGGCATCCCGCCTACCGTGGAACTCGGAGCACCCCACATGACCGACCCCACCTCGACCCCCACCTCTTTGCGCAACCCCAGCTTGTTGGCCCTCGGCCTCTTCGGCGCGCTGAGCCTCGCGGCCTGCGACTCGAACGCCCCCGACGTCAGCGCGGCATCGGAGACCGGCGGCGCCGAGCGCGACGCTTCGATCGACGACGCCGAGCCCGGAGCGCGCGGTCGTCACGGCAAGCACGCCAAGGGCCACGGCCCCGAAAAGAAGGTCGAGCGCCTGTGCGCCGCGGTCGAGTGCCGCCCCGAACAGGAGAGCGCCCTACTCGAGATCTTTACCGCCCAAAAAGCGGAGCGCGGCGAGCGTCCCGACCGCGAGGCGATGAAGGCCGAGCGCAAGGCCCGTCATGAGGCCTTGGCCCAAGCCTTTTTGTCGGATGACTTCACCGGAGAGACCCTGGCCGAGCTGAGCCAAGGCCGCGGCGGCAAGCACCGTGACCCGGCCCAGATGGCCGAGACCTTCGCGGCGGTCCACGCCGTCTTGGACGCCGAGCAACGGGCCAAGATCGCGGAGCACCCGATGTCGCTGATGGGTGGCCACCACAAGAAGGGCAAGCACGGCAAGAAGGGCAAGCAGGGCAAGCAGGCCTCGACCGACTTCGAGCAAGGAAGCTCGAGCGACAAGGCGGCCAAGCACGAAGCGCGCCGGGCCGAGTTCGAGACGAAGTTCGTGTCGAGCGTGTGCGAGACCGTGAGTTGTGACGCCAGCCAGCAAGCCGAACTCACCAAGTTGGTCGGTGAGGCGCGCCCGCCCAAGCCCGACCCCACCGCCCGCAAGGCCGAGCGCGATCAGATCGCCGCCTTGTGGACGGCCTCGAGCTTCGACCAAGCGGCCTTCACCGAGCTGATGGGTGCCCACGCCGATCAGCGCCAAGCGATGAAGGTGCACCGCGCGGAGCTGCTCGTCGGCTTGCACGACCTGCTGCGCCCCGAACAGCGCGCGGCCTTGGTGAACGAGATGCAAAACGGCGAAGGCCCGCTGCGTCACATGCTCGCCGGCAAAGGTGGCAAGCACGGCAAGCACGGCAAGCACGGCAAGCGAGGTCGCAAGGGCGGCAAGCAGGGGAAACGCGGCGCCGAGGGCCCCGAAGTCCAGGGCTGATCTCCTCCCCCAACCCAGCAAAGACGACGCAAGGGGTCGTGGCTTCGGTCACGGCCCCTTTTTCGTGGGCGTCCGGGGGGCCTGCCCGCCTTCGGGGCCGCGCCTTCGCTGCGCGCGCCAGTCTTGGTAGGCTCGCGCCATGGGTGTGTCGAGACTTGGATTGACCTACGCGCTGACGAGCTGCGCGCTGCTCGCCTCGGGCTGCGGCAAGGGACAAGGCGAAGACGCGGGCTTCGCAGGCGAGAGTTCGTCGAGCTCGGGCGAGGCGAGCTCGACGGGAGAGTCGGGCACGAGCAGCGAAGGGGAGTCGAGCACGGGTCCGCTGCTCGACCTCGGGATGGAGACGGGAACGGCGACGACCGACGAGGGCAGCGAGATGGGCTGCGCCAAAGTCGACTTCCTCTTCGTGATCGACAACTCCGGCTCGATGACGGAAGAGCAGATGAACCTCGCCACCTCCTTCCCCGGCTTCATCGACACGATTCAAGACACGCTGATGGCGCAGGACTACCACCTGATGGTGACGGACACGGACGCGGCGGCGATCGGCGCGAGCTCGGTGGGCATCGTGAACGGCGACGTGACCTGCGAGACGGACCCGATCTGCTGCGTGGGGATCTGCAACGGCGTCGGCGGGGTGTCGATCAGCCCCCCGCCCAACTTGTGCAACGGAACGCCTTGCACCGACTTCCCGCTCCCGACGGGCTGCGATGCGACGATCGGATCCGGCCGCGACTACGACCAAAACGGCGACACCTGCAACATCGCGGGTGGGAACCGCTACATGCTGGACTCGCAGCCGGACCTGGTCGACACCTTCGCGTGTGCGGCGCTAGTCGGCCCCAACGGCGATGGACTCGAGCGACCGATGGACGCCATGGTCGCGGCGATCGGCGACGAATCAGACGCGGGCGGTTGCAACGAGGGCTTCTTGCGCGATGACGCGATCTTGGTGGTCACCTTCATCACCGACGAAGACGAGGGGGGCTCGATGGGCGACGCCGCGGCCTGGAAGGACTACTTGGTCCAAGCCAAAGGCGGCAACGAAGAGGCCGTCGTGGTCCTCGGCCTGATCGCCGACGAGGGCTTCCCCGGCGGCGTGTGCACCGACAACGGCGACGCCCCGATCTTGCGTGCCTTCGCCGAGAGCTTCACCTTCGGCCAATGGGGCAGCGTCTGCGAGCCCGACTACGCCCCCTTCTTCGCCGCCGCCGTCGCGGAGATCGACGGCGCTTGCGACGAGTTCGTGCCGCCGGGGTGAGGCAGG
>JAUIJR010000357.1 GCA_030431075.1 Polyangia bacterium
TCCACGCGGGTCGAGCGCGCGCGGGCGCGACGACGGGACGCTCGGGCACGCGGCGCGCTGGGATCTCGCGGGTCTGCACCGCGGCCAGCTCGCGCTGTGCCTCGTCGCGCGCAGCCTCGGCGAAGTCGTCCAGGTCGGGGGCATCCCCATCCGCGTGTGCGTCCAGCCGCGCGAAGAGAGCGTCGATCCCCGGTCGCGTCGCCGCCTCGAGGTCCCCTTCGGCACCCGAGCGGGCCGCGAGCACGAAGCCCCTCAGCTCCGTTGGCAGCATCGAGTCCTCAGGCAAACGGTCGTCAGACATTGGGTCCCCCCTCCTCGGCACGAGGCAAGGCCCCCGTCGAGATCAGTTGTTCGCGAACTCGCTGACGCGCGCGAGTGCAGCGCACCGAGACGTTGCCCATCGTGATCCCCAGCTCCGTGGCCACACGCTCGCGCGCCAGGCCCTCGATGTCGCGCAGCACGAAGACTTCGCGCAAGGGCGCGGGGATCTCTTCGAGCGCCCGGTACAAGGCCTCGGATCTTTGGCGGCGCAGGAGCTCGGCTTCGGGCCCGGCGGGATCATTCGACCCCGTCGATGGGCCTTGCAAGGCGCGCACGAGCTCGAGCTTGGCGTGGGCTTTTTGCGTGGCCCGCTGGGAGCGCCAGTGGTTGCGCACGATGTTCAAGGCGATCGCGCGCAGCCAGGTCCGAAAGCTCGAGCGTCCGTCGAAACGGTCGATGCGGATCATGGCCTGCACAAAGGCCTCTTGGGTCAGCTCCTCGGCGGTGGCGAGCTCGCCGACCAAGAAGCGGACGCGTCGCAGCACGACGTCGTAGTTGCGCTGGTAAAGGTGGTCCCAGGCGGCGCGATCCCCCTCGCGCGCACCTTCGATCCAAGCCGAGAGTTCTTCGTGCTCCAAAGGCGCGGCCGCAGCCAAGGCCAGGGCTGGAGCTCCCGGGCCTTGGCGCAAAACGCGCTCATTGTCGGTCGAAGTGGACATGGATCCGGACCGCTCACTTGGAAACGCGAGCCGGGGATCCATTACATCCCGAGATGCACCCGGGAGCTAGGACGGCGAACCGGGGCCGGGAACCGAGGCGGGCTTCAGGACCAGCTTCAGCTTGGGGCGCCCGCCGCGATCGGCGTGAGCCCCTGCCAGCTGTCGCCGCGCCGGGCCTCTTCGACGCCGGTGCGGGTGCCCAGGGGGACCCGCTCCCAGACGCTCTCGCGCAAGCTCGCGGCGTTGGCGTCACGGCCCCACACGTAGTCTTGGTCCTCGACGTGCAGGCGATAGGCCTTGTCGAGCTCGAGGGCGCGGGCGGCCGAAGGCAACAAGACGACACGGATGTCCTCGGCCAGTTGCGCGGCGAAGGCCTCGCGCAGCTCGCCGTCCTCGCCAAAGGCCTTGGCCGCGAGCTCCTCGTTGCCGCGAAGATCATCGCCGGCTCGGGTCGCCCGCAGCCAGGTCGCGTACTCGCCTTCGCCGTGGCGACCGGGCGCGTCGGGCACGCCGGCGAGATCGTGCTGCGAGGGATGGAACCAACCCTCGGCGTGGGCCGAGCCCGGCGCGAGCTTGCGACCAAAGCTGAAGATCGAGTCCTGCGTCGCCCCGATCCCGCCGTGACAGCCGACGCAGGCCCGGGCCTCGCCGACGGTCTGGGGCCGCAGATCCCCGTAGGCGTCCTCGATGAAGCCCGAGAAGACCCAACCTTGGCCGTTGGGGATCCCGCGCTCGAAGTCTCCCCAGGCCGTGCGCAGACGGTCGGGGAAGTCGCTCTTCTCCTTGGCCTCGGCCGCGTAGGCCTGCTCGATCTCGGAGTAGGTCAGCCAGCGACGCTTTTTGGCGTAGCGCAGCTCTTTCATGCGCGCAGCCATGCGCAGCTCGCCATCGGCCACGTCGAGGTAGCGCACCGAGTGCAGGAACTCGGTGCCCTCCGGGTACAAGCCGGCCGCCAGCGGCAGCTCCCCGGCGGCTTGAAGCCGTCCCGCCTCGCCGACCCAGGACATCTCCTCGCCTTTGCGGGGCGCCCAGGCGTAGCGAACTTTCGTGGCCACGCCGAAGCTCCCGTCCTTGTCGAGGTCCACCCCGAGCGCGGCCTCCTCGGTGGCGGGGATCTGCACGTCGCGCCGCGAGATCAAGGCCTCCAAGATCGCGAGGTTCAAGGCGTAGACGCGGCGGTCCTCACGACCTTCGGCGTCGCGACGAAAGGCCACGGGCAAGCGGATCAGCGCGTCGCCCATCGAGCCGTTCGTCGGCCAAAAGAGCCCGGGAAAGGGGCGGTAGGCGAAGGCGCGCCACCCCGTGGGTCGCCCTTCGGCGTCGAGATCCCAGCCCGCCTCGTCGAAGACGAAGCCGGCGTCGGGCACGAAGCCATCCCAGCGACCGTTTGCGTTTTGGTCCCACAACGGCGGGAACTCGTCGGTCAAGCGCACGGCCAAGGCGGGTCCGTCGGAGCTGCGGGCGTAGTTGTCCTCGCGCACCCACGCGAGGATTTCGGCGTCCTCGATGGCCGCGACGCGCTCGCGTCGATCCACGAAGAGGTTGCGCCAAGGGTTTTCGAGGGCCGGCCGCGCGAAGCTGTACTCGAGCTGCAAGTCGGCGTCGTCGACCGCGTTGGGGCGTTGCGAGTCGTGATGGCAGGCGTAGCAGCCGTTGCGCGCCTGCCCTGCGTCCGCCTCGTCGTCTCGCGTCTTCGCGTAGCACTGGGCCGGAATGTAGGGCGCCGTGAGACCGCGAGAGTCGACCGGGAGGCGGATCTCACGGCCACGCGGCGGCGCGCGCTTGGTGACCATCGTTTGTTCGCCTTCGGCGACGACTTTGGCGTCTTTGCAGGCGGGCAGCGACACGCTGCTCACGCCGAGCGTGGCGAAGAAGAGAACTCGAGAGGGCTTCGACATGCGGGACCTTGCGGGCGTTGAAATTGGGGACGGCGGCCACGGATCTCTCCGTGGCCGCCGCGGCTTCGCTTCTTCTCAGTTCGGGCCTTCGGGGGCCAAGTGCGGGAAGGGACCGATGTACCCGACGATCGCCTCGGCGTCCTCGGGCGCGGTCAGCTTGTCGGTGTCCGACTCTCCGTAGGGATGCTGAACCACGGAGGTGAGGAAGCTGAACCCACCGATGTCTTCGTAGAAGTAGGGCGAGGTCGTCTCGGCCCCGTAGGGCGTCGTCTGGATGCGCGTCATGTCCTTGGTGCGCGTGTCGTAGGCCCAGATGACGTCGTTTTGGTGTCCGCTGCCGGTGTCCTCGCCGATGATCAGCGTGTTCCAGCCCGGGATGTAGGTGACGTTGTCGGGGTTTGCGATGCCGTTGATCGAGCAGCTGTTGCCCGCGTACTGGCTGCTGCCCGCGTAGTTCATCTCGGTGCCTTCGACGACGCTGTCCCAGGCGTAGGCGACGTACTCGCTGCCGATGTCCTCGTTGAGGCCGAGCTTCAGGCCGTAGACGACGCCGCACTCGTTGGAGCCCACGGCGATGTCGTTGGGGCCGCCGAGGTCGTAGCTGTTGGAGGCCACGCCGTTGCGGGCGAAGTCCTCCATGCCGCGCTCGACCGCGCTCATGGCGATGTAGAGGGTGCGCGCCTGGGGATCGTAGGCGATGCCCTCTTCTTTGCGCAGCTCGGTGGTCGCGCCCAGGTAGGCGGCGTAGCGGCGCGTCTCGAGACGCGAGGCCGCGAGCTCCATGCCCGACTCCAGGGCCAGGCACTCGAGACCCAAACCACCTTGGTTGACCGAGGTGTAGCCGTTCGGGCAGCCGAGCACGCCGCCGCCTTGGTCGACGGCCGGCGTCTTGTCGAAGATGTCGCTGAAGACGGTGTCGGCGTCGATCAACGCGAGGATCTCGTCGTTGCTGGCGTGGCCCAAGGAGATCCAGTCGATGTCGGCACGGCCGCCCCCTTGGTCGTCGGTCTGGTACCACTTGAGGGCGTACAAGGTGCCTGCGCTCAGGTCACCGGCGGTGTCGGCCACGAACATGGTCAAGCCCACGTTCTCGCCGTCGTCGGTGATGTAGACCGTCTTTTGGTCGGGCATCACGTAGGCCAGCTCGATGGCCGAGCGACCGAAGCTGAAGTGCTTGGTGACCGTCGGCGTGCCGGTGTCGTCCACCTCGACCTCGACGGGATAGCCGTAGTTGTAGGGGTTGAAGTTGGCCTTGGCGTCGGCGATGGGCAAGGTCAGGTCGCCCGTGCCGCTGTCGGCGCTGTAGATGTCCAGACCCCAGTAGCGAAGCATCGGCCGCGAGTAGCTGCCGAGGTCCTCGACGGAGGCGGCTTGTTCCCACTGTTCGGCGTCGGGCGGGTACTCCTCGGAGCCCAGGTGCGTGCCCCAGGGGGTCACGCTGCCGGCGCAGGGCACCCACAGGCCATCGACACCCGAGAAGTCGATCGGCTCGGTGGACAGGGCGGTGATCTCACCGGTGCTCGCGTCTTGGCTGAGCTCGGTGAGCATCATGCCGCCGGGGCGCGACTCGAGGTGCGTCACCATGAAGAGCTTGTCGCCGACTTGCAAGATGCTGCTGAAGTCGAAGGCGTTGGAGATGAAGTCGGAGTTGTCCTCCTCGAGGACCTTGGCGCCGGTGGCGTCGACGATCTGCCCAAAGGGCATCGAGCTCGAGCCGGGCTGGTCGCCGGCGCGGATGATCGTGTGGAAGTCGATCGGCGTCGACTGCCCGTTGATCTCGACGTAGCTGCTCGCCAAGATCTCGCGCTTTTGTGCGTCGGTCGACGGGAAGGGCACCGGCTCCCAGCGCAGGGTGTTCACGCCGTAGCCGTTTTGGCCGTCGTTTCCGTCTTGGCCGTCGTTGCCGTCTTGGCCGTCGTTTCCGTCCTGGCCGTTGTTTCCGTCTTGGCCGTTGTTTCCGTCTTGGCCGTTGTTTCCGTCTTGGCCGTCGTTTCCGGTCGGACCCGTGGGTCCGGTGGGACCGGCCGGGCCGGGCTCACCGTCGACGGCGGTGTCATCGGCACAAGCTGGCGCGACGAGGCTGAGGGGCAAAAAGAGGGCCGCACCGGCGAGGCGAGCCCAAAGGCGCGGGGCGCCTTCGAGCGTGGGGGTGTGGCGACAGTTGAGCTGAGGGGCTTGACGCGTGGGCATGGGAAGACTCGCGGACGGCGGGAATCTAGGCCTGTCCTCGTGCCACGTGGATCAAGCGCTCGCGACAAGTTCGCGGCGCTGCGTGACGCCGCCTCGATGCAATGCCGACACCCCGCATTCACAACTCCGGCCGGAGCTGCGTTTCGCTTGGCGCCGACTTCGACCACGCCGCCCCTCCCCGCTCCCGTGCAACACGCGACACCGAAGCGGCACGCCCAGGCTCGAAGTCGAACTCGATCCCGACAAAAGGATCTCTGCGCCCCGGCTTCGAGCGCGATCGGGGTGCGGGTCCCCGACGCCGAGTTCGCGTCGCGCATTACTCGACAAAGCGCGACCAAAACGCGCGGCGGTCTTCGCCCCCTCTGCGCGCGGTCAATGCGGGCCAATTGCCGCAGATGTGGACCCAGATATGGCCCCAGATATGGCCCTAGCCCCCCGAATTCCGCACTCTAGGCGCGGGCGCGAGGGGCGGTGGCGTGATAGCTTGGGCCCATGCTCGAGCGAAGCATCCTCTCCCTTTGCGCCTTTGCCCTGCTCGCCGCCCCCGGCTGCGTGGTCAAGGTCAACACCGGTTCCACCAGCCCCG
>JAUIJR010000358.1 GCA_030431075.1 Polyangia bacterium
AGTCCGAGTCCGAGGCGACGACGGAGACGGGCGATGGCGATGGCGATGGCGATGGAGACGGGGACGGCGATGGCGACGGGGACGGCGATGGCGATGGCGATGGCGACGGCGATGGCGACGGCGACGGCGACGGTGATGGAGACGGTGACGGCGACGGTGATGGCGACGGTGACGGCGATGTCGCCTGCGTAAGCACCGGCGAGTGCGAATCGGGCCAGGCCTGCGCCTCGAAGACCGGCATGACCCTCGAATTCATCTGCCAAGAGAGCTGCATCCCCACCAACGACAGCGACTGGTGGTGCGCCGACGATGAGGCGTGTTGCGGATCCGGGGCGAGCTGCGAGGGGGCGACGGGCCTTTGTCGCACATGCCCGGGCGCGACCGGTGATGCGATCGATGGACCCCGCGAGCTCTTTGAAACCTGCTGGTACCTCGGCGCTGGCGGGGCAAGCTGCGATGAAGTCTGCACCGGGCTCGGTTTGACCAACACCTCGGACGACCATCTCGACGACTTCCCGAACTCGTGCGCTTCGTCCGAGCCGGCGGAGATGACCGAGTACTTCTTGGAGAACGGGAACCCAGGCAACTGGACGGGCAACCGCGGCACAACCGGATACGAAACCTTGGGATATGGCTACATCGACGGCGCCTACTACGGGAGTTGCCCGGCCCCGACGACGACCTTGGTCAACGGAACCCTGCCGGGCGATCCGAACGACCGGTCGGATCGCACGCTGATCTGCACCTGCGACTAGCGGGCGCGCGAGCACGCGACGGCCAAGCCGCCAAAGGCGACGACCGCGAACCAGAGCTTCGCGGCGTCGCCGCCCCAGTGCCCCGTCTCGAATCCTCCCCAGATCCACACGCCGAGGGCCGCGAGCGCGAGCAGGGCATCGAGCCGGAAAAATCGACGTAGGCGCGGCCCCGCGCCCGCCCGATCACGCTTGGCCGCCCGCAAGGCCAAGACGGAGCCGATGAGGGCGTAGCCCGCGACGATGGCTACCAGGGCCAAGCCCGCGAACACCCAGGCCAGGTCGGAGGCCAACGCACGGCCGTCGGCAAGCAGCGGCGCGATGCCCCCCAGTCTCACCCCTCGCCGTCCAGCTCTTTGAGCGCGCGCTTGGGCGCCACCGATCGATAGCCATCGAGCAAGAGCGCCTCGATTTCTTTGTAGTTCACGCGCCCTTGCAAGCGCAGCGCGACCCAGCCGCTCGGGCCGAGGTACTTGGGCCGATAAAAGCGCTTGGGGTCCGACTCGATGAGTGCCTCTTGGACGCCCGGCGCGGCCTTGATCCAGATGGCCTCGCGTCCTTCGTCGTAGGCGCCGCCGTGAAAGGTAGCGAAGGTCTTCTTGCCGCCCCACCAGGTCGGCGAGCCGTGCGAGAGCTTTTCATGCGTCTCGGGCCACGCCGCGATGATCTCGCGGATCCGATCGAGGGGGCTCTTCTTCGCCGGCACCCCCGCATGATGCCAGGCCGCCGGGGATGGCCACCCTACTCTTGGACGAGACCGTAGAACACGGCCAAGACGCCGTCCCAGGCCTCGGCGTCCGCGTCGACGACGACCGCGCTACCGTGAATGTCCCTGATGCGGCAGCGCGCGCCAGGCCAACGAATCACCAGGCCGACGCCCGATCGATGCACCGTCTCGGGCACCTCGCGTGAGCGGATCTTCCATGCTTCGAGTTTGCGCAGCCCGGCCCACGCGGCGTCGAGCGCCTCGGGCGACGCGAGCACGCACGAAAGCGGCGGCGGCTCGAGGTGAAAGGGGTCCCACGCAAAGTGGCACTCGCGTTCGGCCACGCCCCAAAAGGCGTTGAGCCCCTCGTCGTGGTCGACGCGCGACATCTGAAGCTCGAAGTCGGCCGGCCGCGTCTCGGGCATCTCGACACAAGGGTCCTCGGAGGTCGCCACCAAGACCGCGTTGGCGTAGGCCGTCTGGCGAGAGACGTCTCCGCGTCGGTAGGCCGCCATGAAGAGGTCTGCCTCGGCGCGCTCTTCGGGCGTAAGTCCGTCGGCCGGCTCCGGACTCGCGGCCGTGCTTCGTGCTGGCGTCGCGGGCTCGAGCGCCGGGTCCGGCGAGCCCTCGACCGGCGCGGCCTTGGGGGTGCAGGCGAGCGCGACGACGAGGCTTCGCGTCGCCAGGCTCCGCCCCATCACACCCCCGCGAACAAGCGGGCGCCGAAGCTGTCGCTCAGGCGCGGCTGCGCGAAGATCTGAGCGGCGACGGCGTCGATGTCGTAGCTGACGCGGCGGAACTCGAAGGTGCCGGCGCCCTCGTCGTAGATCGTGTAGCTCGCGCGTGGATCGTGGTCGCGGGGCTGGCCGACGCTGCCGACGCTGATGATGTAGCGAAAGCCCTCGCGCAGCTCGAACTGGTCGGTGATGACCTCGTAGGCGCGCTGCTCGGCCACCGCGAAGGACTTGCACAGGTGCGAGTGGCCGATGAAGGTCGCGCGCCCCAGCTCGGCCCAGATCGGCAGGCAGGCCTCGGCTTGCTCGACCGAGAAGATGTACTCGAACTCCTCGAGGTCGACCGGCGAGCCGTGGCAAAAGTGCGTGCCGTCCTCGCGCTTGACCATGTAGGGCAAGGACTTGAGCCACTCGATGTGGTCGGGGTCGAGCAGGCCGGCGTGATGGTCGAGGGCCTCGCGCGCCGCGTCGTAGTAGTAGGAGTAGTCCATGCGGCCGGCCACCGCGGCGTCGTGGTTGCCCAGCACCGTGTGCTCGGCCACCTCGCGGACCAGCTTGCAGCACTCGTTCGGCTGCGGCCCGTAGCCCACCGTGTCGCCCAAGCAGACCAGCTTGTCCACCTTGGCGGCCTCGAACTCGCGGAGCACCGCCTCGAGCGCGGGCAAGTTGGCGTGCGTGTCGCTGAAAATTCCGTAGCGCATGCGGCGTCCCTTGGACTAGAGCGACTCGATCTCTTCGGGGTCCAACTCGGTGAGTTCTTCGCTCACCTCGTTGACCTCCATGATCTCACCGAGGTCGATCACCTGCGTTTGTTCTTGGGGGCGTGCCAGCGGACCGGCGAGTCCGAGCGCGTCCATGATGCGTCGCGAAAATCCTCGCACTTGGGTGACCTCGGGCATTGGCGCGTGCCCGAGGACTTGGGCCTTGGCCTGCCGCACGTCGTGGAGTGTAGCAAGGGCGCGGCTCGCCGCCCGGGAGACTGCGCGCTGGGGGGCGTCGGCCAGCGCTTCGACCGCGTCTTGGGCCATCCCGGGCTCCTCGTCCCCTACGGCCACCTCGGCCATGGCCCGGGCTGCCCGCAAGACCGCCTCGTCGCCGGGCCGCGGGGTCGGGCGATCGCGCAAATAGGCCGTGATCGGCCCGAGGACCCGCGGTCCAAAACTGCCCAGGGAGCGCGCCACATCGGTCCAGACCTTCGAGTCCTCTCCGTAAAGGCGCGTCACCAAGGGGCGCACGGCCGCGGGGTCAGGGGCCAGGCTCAACAACGCGAGGGTGGCTTGGCGAACCTCGCGCCGCGGCGAATCGAGGCGCGAGACCAAGGCCGGCACGGCCTGAGTGCCGAAGCCCGCGAGGGTCGGCAGCAAGGCCAGCATGTCGGCGCCTTCGGCTCCGTCGAGGGCGCCGAAGGCCTGACTCAGCGAGACCATGGCGCCCGCTTCGCCGAGGCCAGCGACCCCATGCTCGAGCGGGAGCTGCGGCTCCAAGATGCCGTTGATGTGCGTCGGCGGCGGCGTGTTCTCGATGTCGCTGGCGACCTCGATCTCGCCGGCCGCGGCTTTCGATCCGGTCCCCGCCCGAGTGGGACGCGAGGCCTCTTCGATGCCGAGGGCATCCATGAGCTCGGGCGGAAAGGGCAGGTCTCGGCGAACGCACAGCCCGCGGATCCGTTCCCAGGCGGCCTGTTGCCGATCTTCGTCGAGGTCGTCGTCCTCGGCCTCCCAAGTCGCGCGGTGCGACGCGAGCTGGCGCGCGTAGTCGGGTGCTCCTTCGGCCAGGCCCGAGGCCATCACGCGGCGCCAAAAGCGTCGTGGCGCACAAAGGCCGTGCTCGGTCGCCGCCTTGAGCACGCGTTTGCGAATCGCCTCGAATTCTCCGATCGGCAACCCGTCGACCTCGAGCAGCTGCCCGAGGTTGGACTTGTCCGAGGCGGCGTCGAGGGCCTCGAGCGCGAGCCAGCTCTCGCGTGGCGTGAGCAGATGCATGAAGTCCCCGGGCGCGAGGGGGTGCGGCGCCGTCTTTTGTCGGGCTTCGGCCCCCTCTTGGGACAAGCGCGTCCACGCGCTGGCAAAGGCGCCGGGGCGAAACTCTTCGCTGGCCAAAACACCGCGCGCGGACTCGAGGCACAAGGCGGCGTTGCGACCCAGATCCGGGGCGCTCACTTCGCGCGAGGCGGGCGTATTGCCCTCGAGGTCGGTCAGGCCGATGTGCACCCTGACCTCGTTCGACAAGCGCGTGAAGATCTCGTTGGCGAGTTCGTCGGCGACATCGACGATGCCGTCGCAGATCGAGGTCTCGCCGAGGTAACTCGCCACGATGCGCACGCCGATCAAGGGGTAGCCGTAGCGGCGCAGATGGATGGGCTGCACCCGCAAGGCGGCGCTCCCCCAGCGCGCTCGGTCCCCCTCTTCGAGCGCGACACGCACGGTGGGGACGTCGCCTTCGAGGGTCATCGGCGCGACGTGGGCATCGCGCGTCGACGCGGTGGTGCTCGTCGAACGTCGCGCCCCCACCGGCCGCGGGACGGCGGCGTCCGGCTCGGGCTTGCGCGCGCTGACCGTCATCGCCCCCGAGTCCCCCTCTTCGTCGATGAGACTCACCGCGAGCTGACGCGAGGGCGACTCGTCGTTGCGTCCCCCTTCGAAGCGCCAGCGCGGTTGCAAGAGCCAGCCCGGTGTCGCCTCGCTGCGGTGAACGATGGAGTCGAGATGCGCCTTGAGCGCCGCGACGAGCTCGCTGCGCTGATGACCGCCGAGCACCAAGGTGGCCTTGGCCTCGCTCGGCACGATCTCGAGCCAGGTGGTGCGGCCCAAGGCGGGCTCGCTGCAGCGCGGACAACGACCGCGCAGAGGCCCGTCGATCAAGATCCGCGCGTGAAGCTCGGGCTCGGCGTCGCGGTCCACCCAACGCTGGCGCTCGACCGGATAGGTCGTGCCGCACACGCACAGGTAGGGCACCTGCTCGCTCCAGCTGAAGTCGCTCGCCTCACTCACGTGCCCGGCAGGTTAGCTCCGCCCCATTTGTGGTGTAAAGCTGCCCTCATGGCCCAAGCCAAGGCCCCCCAGCCCGACGGGGCGAACCGCGCATCCGCCCAGGCCGCCGAGCTCGCGGCCGCCTTCGACCAGCAGATCGAGCGCGCCTTCGACATGCGCTTGCAACTCGAGCCCGCGTCGTTGGCCATCGCCGACCACCACCTCCAAAGCCTGCGCGAAGAGGACCGGGAGCCCATCATCTCCTTGGTGGCCGTGGCCGCGGGGGCCTGGTTCGGCGAGCTGGTGCGTTCTCACATCGGCGCGAGCTGGATCGGGGACGGTCGAGATCCCCGGAAGCTGCGCTTGCTGCTCGAGCCCGCCTTGATCCACTTCTCCCCCATCGACCTCGCCTACGAGGCGATCTTCGGGGGCGAAGTCGACCCCGAAGATCCGCGCGCGCCCCAAGGCGCGGTGCTCGACGGGAGCTACAC
>JAUIJR010000010.1 GCA_030431075.1 Polyangia bacterium
ACGTCGCGCGGCGAGTAGTCGTAGTAATAGTCCAAGCCGGTCTCGCCGATGGCGACGACCTCCGGCCGGGCGTACTCCCGCTCGAGGCGCGCCATCACCGTGTCGTCGAGCTCCTTGGCCGCGTGCGGGTGCACGCCCAAGACGAGGTGGATGGCGGGGCGATCTTCGCTGGCCGGGCGCGCGAGGGCCAAGGCTGGATCGAAGCGCTCCGGGTCACAGCCGACGTGGACCAAGGCCGCGATGCCGGCGGCGTGCGCCTGCGCGAGGACCTCGTCGAGCGCCTCGGAGGCGGGCGGGTAGTCCAGATGGCAGTGGCTGTCGATGATGCCCAAAAGGCGCGGCGGATCTCGCTCGACGCGACGCTTGCGGTCCTGGCTCACCGCGCGAGGCTAGCGGCTTTGGGGAAAAAAGCCACAGTAGGGCCGCCGGATGGTCAACAAACAACACCCCCTCGCATTGTGGCGGCTGGCCTCCTTTGATAACCACTCGAACGACCACGCAAGTGGACGGAGAGATGATGACTCAGCGCAAGCGATTGACTCCCGGCTTTGTTCCTCTCGCCCTCGTCGGAGGCCTCGCGCTCCTGCCGACGGCCGCGCACGCCGGCGACGGCGAGGCTTCGGCCTCCGTCAGCCTCGACGGCGCCGAGGCCAAGGCGGACGGCTCGGCCGACGCCGAGGTCCACGACCCCAAGCGTAAACACATCCCCTGGATCAAGCGCTGGGCCCCCGAAGACCGCATGTCCGAGATCGGTATCTTCGGCGGCGTCGCCCTGATCGCGGACGATCACGAGCTCTACCAATTCGACGCGGATCTCAGCCCCAACGGCGGCTGGAAGTCGGTCAACGGCGTGCAGCCGGACATCGGCGCCCGTCTCGGCTTCTACCCGATCCGTCACTTCGGCGTCGAAGCCGAGTTCGCGGCCATCCCGATGGCGTCGAGCGAGTTCGACAAGCGCGCCTTCGGCTTTGCGATCCGCGGCTCGCTCATCGGCCAGGTCGGCCTGTGGAGCGTGACCCCCTTCGTGACCGTGGGTGCCGGCACCTTGGCCGTCACCTCCCCGCGCAGCCGCCTCGGCGGTGACCAAGACGAGGTCTTCCACGTCGGCGCCGGCGCCAAGTTCTTCTTGTCGCGCTACGTCGGCTTGCGCTTCGACTTCCGCAACCTCTTCACCTCGAACTTCGGGCCCGACAACAAGGGCGGGACCTCGCACCAAGAGCTGCTCTTCGGGCTGGCCATCACCTTGGGCCGCGACAAGAACGAGGCCCCGCCCGCGCCCGCCGACGGCGACGGCGACGGCGTCACCGACGACGTGGACAAGTGCCCGGAAGAAGCGGGCGTGCCCGAGTACGACGGCTGCCCGGTGCCCGACACCGACGGCGACGGCGTCAAGGACGACGTCGACAAGTGCGTCGACGAGGCCGGCTCCCCCGACTACGAGGGCTGCCCCGTGCCGGACAGCGACGGTGACGGCTTCGCCGACGACGTGGACAAGTGTCCGCAGGACGCCGGCGTCGAGGCCTACGAGGGCTGCCCCATCCCCGACACGGACGGCGACGGTATCTTCGACGACGCCGACAAGTGCGTCGACGAGAAGGAGACCGACAACGGCTTCCAAGACGAGGACGGTTGCCCGGATGAGATTCCCGAGGCCGTGGCTTCTTTCGTCGGCGTCATCGAAGGCATCTACTTCGACACCGGCAAGTCGACGATCCGCAAGAGCTCGCGCAAGACCCTCGACAAAGCCGTCGAGATCTTGAAGGAGTACGACTACCTGCGCCTCGAGGTCAGCGGTCACACCGACAACAAGGGCGACCACGACGACAACATCGACCTGTCCAAGGCGCGCGCCGACTCGGTCCGCCAGTACATGGTCGACGCTGGCATCGCCGGGGATCGTCTCGAGACCGTCGGCTACGGCCCGGACAAGCCCGTCGAGAGCAACGACACCAAGGACGGGCGGCAAAAGAACCGCCGCATCGAGTTCCGCCTGCTCAAGAAGGAAGAGCACGCGGGGGCCACGGTGCACGCCGCCGACGCGAAGGCCGAAGGCGAGGCGAAGGCCGAAGGCGACGCGAAGGCCGAAGAGCCGGCCAAGACCGAAGCCAAGTCCGAGTAGGACGCGGCCTTTCGAGACCGCAAAAGGGCGGGGCTTCGGCCTCGCCCTTTTTCGTAGGCTCAGCCGATCTCGAGAGACGCCGGCAGGTCCATCGGTTGGCGGCCAGGCGGCCGGAAGGGCCGAGCCCGTAGGCGAGCGGACAAGGTGTACGCCGCAACCCCGACGCGACGGTCATTCGAATCGCTTCTTGCCCCAAAGTGCAGAAGCCCCGCGCCACTTCGGTGCAAGACGCAGCTCGATCCATCACTAGGACAACCGGTCAGAAAATGCGGCGCCCTCGACATTGGACCCAGCAAGCCGCTTGAGAGCCGCGATCGTCACGGCTACGTTGCGCGCGGAACATTTCCATGCGGCTTCAAGCAAGCAAACTCCTTCTCCCCCTTCTTCCTGCCTTGTCGCTCCTCGTCGTGCCCGCGTGCGGTGGCTCTGGTGACGATGGTGACGACTCTTCCAGCTCGACCGAGAGCAGCTCCGAAGGTGAGACCACCGAGTCCACCAGCGAGAGCGAGAGCGAAAGCGAGAGCGGCGAGACCTCCACGAGTGAAACCGGTGACGGTGACGGTGACGGCGATGGCGACGGCGACGGCGATGGTGACGGCGACGGCGCAGCCAGCGTCGAAGACCTGATCGGCGCTTTGTGTGCGCACGAGTTCGACTGCTGCACCCGCGGCGAATTGGATTACCGCCTCGGGCCTTTCACGGACGACGCCGAAGAGTGCACCCAGCGCTACCTCTCCGAGCTCAACTCGAACAACAACGACAACGAGGTGCTGATCGGCTCGTTGCTCGACTCCCTCGGATACTCGGTGCGACTCGATCGCTCGGACGCGGTGCCTGCGGCCGTGGCGGCCTGTGCCGCTGCGATCGAGGGGCAAAGCTGCCCCACCTGGCAAGATCCCGACACCCGCTGCGACCCGGCCGACTTCGGGGAGAACCCCTGCGCTCTCGATGAGCTCTTCGTCGGCAAGCAAGCCGTCGGCGAGGTCTGCAACCCGAACCAGGCCTTCGACATCGAGTGTGCGCCGGGCGCCTCCTGCGTGCAGGTCACGGGCGACATCGGCGAGTGCGAAGTGCGTGCCGCCTCAGGCGAGTTCTGCAGCAGCGCCGACGACTGTGACGACGGCCTCTTTTGCGACCTGAGCGAGGGCGAGTGCGCGCCGAAGGCCGCGCTCGACGAGGCCTGTGACTTCGAGGACACCTCGGACCCCGTGCCCGGGACCGAGACCATCCAGTGCGAGGACCACCTCACCTGCGACCCCGTCGAGCAAAAGTGCGTCGCCGCCTGCAGCGAAGGCTACGCCTGTGGCGTGGACCAGCAGTGCCCCACCGGGCTCAGCTGCGTTCCGCTCGAGCCGGGCAGCAGCTTCAGCTACTGCCGTGCGCCCGGATCCCCCGGTGCCGCTTGCAACACCACGGACGACTGCAGCGGCGGTAGCTACTGCGCGGGCAACAACTGCGCCTTGGCCAAGAACATCGGTGAGATCTGCGGATCCAGCGAAGAGTGCGTGGCCGGCTACTGCAGCGTGACCTGCCAGAACTTCAAGGCCAACGGTGACGCCTGCGCCTTCGACGAAGAGTGCAATCCCGCCACCACCTTGGGCTGCATCGCCACCGGTACTCCGCTCATCTACGAGTGCCGCAGCGCCTTGTTGGCCAACGGGGACGAGTGTGCCGTCAATGCCGACGAGGACTGCAGCTCGGGCGTGTGTGACGTGACCGCCGCCGGTCGCGTGTGCATCGCGGGCGAGTCCGCCGGCAGCGACTGCGACTCGCTGCCGGGTACGCCGGCCGTGAACAAGTGCGCGATGGCCAACTACTGCGACGAGAACGGCAGCTGCCAGGTCAAGAACGGGGCCGGCGGTGACTGCTCGGTCGACGAGAGCCAGCAGTGCCTGAACTCGACTTGTGACACGGACTCGCCGTGGAACATGGACATGTGCACGGCTGCGCCCGACTCGCCCATGACCCTCACCTGCGACGGCATCGACTGATCCATCCTCGCAGATGGACCGCAAAAGGGCGGGGCTTCGGCCTCGCCCTTTTTCGTGGGCTCAGTTCACGCCGAGCAGCTTGCGCGCACGGGCGACGGCCTTGGGCGGCAGCGCCGGGAAGATGCGCTTGAGCACGTCGGTGGCGTAGGTCTCTTTGGTGATCAGCACCCGCGGGGAGCCGCGCTTGATGCCTCGCAAGATGCGCTGGGCCGCGTCTTCGGGGGCCATCATCTTGGTCTCGAACATCTTCTCGAGACCCTTTTGCATGCGCGCCGCCCGAGAGCCGGCCGTGCGGGCGTTGTGAACGATGCGGGTGGCGATGCCGCCGGGGTGGACGCTGACGACGTCGATGTTGTGATCGACGAGCTCCGCCCCCAGGCTCTCGGAAAAGCCGCGCACGGCGAACTTCGTCGCGCAGTAGCTCGTCTGCATGGGGACGCCGACGAGCCCGAACATGCTCGAGAGGTTGACGATGCAGCCCTCGCCCGCGCGCTGAAGCAGGGGCAAGAAGAACTTGGCGCCGTAGACCACGCCCAAGAAGTTGATCCGCACCACCCACTCGAAGTCTTCGATGCTCTGGTGCTCGAACTCGCCGGTGACGGTGACCCCGGCGTTGTTCATCACGATGTGGACGTGGCCGAATTCCTCTTCGACCTGCTTGGCGTAGGCGGCCATGGCCGCGCGGTCCGAGACGTCGACACGGTGCGAGACCACCTTGCGTCCGCTCGACTCGAGCTGCCGCACCGTCTCGGCCAAGCCCGCCTCGTCGAGGTCCGAGATGGCCAGATCGCAGCCCTCGGCCGCCAGCGCCTTCGCCGTCGCCCGCCCGATGCCACTCCCGGCCCCGGTGATGACGGCGATGCGATCTTTGAGTCTGGGAAGCGGCATGCCCCGGAGCTTACCCGAGGCAGGCCGCTGCGTTCGCGCCTACTTCTCGGCTTCGGGCGCCGCTTCGCCCGAGGCGGCGGCGGCACCGGTGGCGGCGTCCGGGTTGGGTCCGTCGAGCAGCTCGAAGCTGTCGAAGAACTTGTCGATGTCCGAGTTCGGCAGCGGGGCGGGGCCGGCCGCGACCATTTGGTAGAGGCGCGGGAGCTTCAAGAACACGCGGGCGCGCACGCGCACCTCCATGCCCTGCATCATCGCTTTGCCCTCGAACTCGCGCGCGGGGTAGCCCTGGAAGGTCAGCTTCTTTTCGTTGACCAAGGTCGCGCCGATGTTGGAGATGGCGCCATCGCGCGCTCCGTCGAGTCCCTTCTCGACGTCGAAGTCTTTCAAGATCGTATCGGGGTAGTCCGAGTAGCTCATGGCGAAGAAGGTCTGGCCTTGCTGGGCGCCGTGGGTCGTGTAGGCGATGTCGCCCAGGGGCGTCGGCGCGCTGGCGACCTCCTTTTTGGGGAGGGTCGGGAAGCGGGCTTTGTAGCCGCCCTCTTCGATGGTCTGATCGATCCAGCCGTCGGCGACGGGGGCGGCGCCGCCGTCGGCCTTGGCGTCGGCACCGGTGGCCGCACCGGTGGCCGCGCCCGTGGCGGCCGGGCTCGCTTCGCCGGTCGCAGCCGGAGGGACGTCGTTGCCCTTGTCACAGGCGACGAAGGTCGAGGTCACGAACAGGAGGGGCAAAAGTCGCTTCACGCGGGGAGCCTACACCGCTTGTCGCGCTTCGCGCCGAGATTGCCCTCAGGGCGCGGCAGCATCGTCCGAGGGCGTCTTCGCGCCATCGCCTTCGAGGACGGCCAGGGCTTCGTGCGCGTCGCGCACAGCCGCGCGCACCTTGGGACGCAAGCTTCGCGCGAGGCGGGCCAGCAAGGCTCGGCCTTCGCTCGGAGTGATCCGCGACAAGGCGTAGGCCGCTCGCACCCGCGTCACCGGTGGGGTGGTCCATCCCCGGGCAAAACGGCGCAGTGCGTCGGCGGTTTCGGCCGGGGCGGCGTCGCCGAGGGCGGCGAGCGCTTCGATCGCACGGTCGCGTCGGTTGCTGCGGTCGAGGGCACGCAGCAAGGCGGGACCGGCTTCGGGGTCGCGCGCGGCCGCGAGTCCGAGGGCCGCTCGAAAGCCGGCTTCACTCTCGGAGTGCGGGCCGGCGATGAGCTGGCGTCTCGCGGCCAGGGCGGCCGCGCTGCTCGGGTCGAAGGTGTTGAGCGCGGCGACTTGGTTGCGCATGACCTCGACTTCGGTCTCGGCTTCGAGGGCCGCGACGATTTTGGACTCGACGCCCGGGCCGCCGACCTCGGCCAGGGACATCGCGGCTTGGAAGCGGGTATCGTCGTGCTCGCTGCGCAGCGCGTCGGTCAGGGTCTCGCGGCACGCGTCGATGACGGCGAGGCCGCGTTTGGCCTCGGGGCCGTGGTTGGGCGCCGCGCGGGCGAGCAGCCCGATGGCGATGATGCTGCACTCGCGCATGAAGGCCATCGCGCCGGGGCCCGTGATCTCCTTGCTACCGGAGAGCCACGCGCGCGCTTGCTCGAGGACCTCGGCTTCGCCGAGCTGGGACAAGCCGACCAGGGCGAGGCCACGGGTCGCCGCTTGGTCCTCGTTGGCGAGGGCCCAGCGCAAGCCTTCGAGCACCGCCTCGCCCTGCGGGTGGGCCGCCGCGGCGCCCCAGCTCGGCGAGGGCCGCTCCAGGGCGTCCAAGATGCCCTGGGCCAGGTTGCGAACGGCGAGGTTGCGCACCCGAGGGTCCGGGCTTTCGAGGTCGCGCAAGGCGGCGTCGAGGGTGAGTTCGGTGGCCATGTATGTGGGCGGCGAGCGGGTTGCGGGCTTAGGCGGGCAGGGAACCCGCCGCCGTGGCGATGGCCTGCTCGAGGGCGAGGCGCACGTTGGGGTTGCGCACGATGCTGGACTCGAGGCCCTGCACGACGCGAACTTGGCGCACGAAGTCGTCGGGGGCGAGGGTGTTCGTGTCTTCGACCAGGCCGGCGGCGCCGCGCATGCGCTGGCGCAGGTGGACCAGCCACAGCTCGGTGAGGCGAGCGAGGGTGCGGCGTTGTTGAAAGGGGGTGCCCCATACCGGAGGCGCCTTTGCCTTGGACTTGCGCTTCTTCTTGCTCGCGCGCCCGCCTTTGATCACGGCCGGCTCGGCCTCGGGGGCGGGCAAGAGCTCCGGATCCACGCTCGTGGTGACGGCCTCTTTCCAACTCGCCCACAACGCACCGCCGTCGCCCGAGTAGAGCTGCGCCCGGGCCTGCGCTCCGCTCGCGCGAAGGACCTCGCGCAAGAGCTGCCGCAAGGCCGGCAAGCTCGGGTCTTCGATGAGCTCGAGGGCACGACCGGGACGTCCATCGGCCAGCTCGAGGGCCGTGCGCAAGGTCGCCGGCTCGACCTCGATCTCGCGTTGGTCCACGGCCGCATCGACGGCGGCGCGCAGGTCTTCGGGGTCGAGGGGGCCGAGCGCGATCGAAGTGCAGCGACTGCGCACGGTGGGCAGCAGGTCGCCGGGGTTTTCGGTGAGCAAGACGTAGTGCACGCCGGGGCGCGGCTCTTCGAAGGTCTTGAGCAGGGCGTTGGCGGCCTGGTCCATCATGCGGTCGGCCGGATCGATGAGGACCAGGTGGGCGCGACCCTCGAAGGGCGCGCCTTGGGTCGAGGCGATGACCTCGCGCGCCGCTTGGACCCGCACGCGACCCGACTTGCCCTCACCGCGCAGCCACGCGACATCGGTATGACGGCCCTCGCCGATCCGTCGGCAGATGGTGCACTCGCCACAGCCGCGACCCGGCTGCGTCTCGCACAGCAAGGCGCGCGCCAAGGCGAGCGCGAGTCGGGACTTGCCGACGCCGGCCGGACCCGAGAGCACCAAGCCGTGATGCAGACGCCCGCGATCGATGGCGCGCGCGAGCATCGTTTGGGCTTGTGCGTGCCCGTGGACGCCGCGAAAGGGGCTGGACTCCCGCACGGGCGAACGCTAGCACCGCTTGCGTGCTCGTGCGCGTGCTCGTGCACGCCCCCGTAGGCCCCCGCGGTGGCCGCGAGGGCCGGCTTCGCGTAGGATTTCGGGGCGTGGAATCGCATCCGCCCGGATGTGGTTGCGCGGGCCCCCTGGGAGCGAAATGAGCAAGAAGAACGGCCTTTTCAGTCGCCTCAAGAATTCGATCTCCTCCGCCTTGAACGACGCCGTGGACGCCGTCTCGGACCCGGGGCAAGAGGTCTCGCTCATGCTCGACGATCTGCGCGACTCCCTGCAAAAGGCCGAGAAGGACCTCAAGCAGGGGATGGTCGATCGCAAGATGATGGAGAAGAAGATCGAGAAGCTCGAAGGCGAGGTCGTCGCCTGGCAAAAACGGGCAGAGCAGGCGATCACCTTGGGCGACGAGAACCTCGCGCGCGCCGCTCTCGAAAAGAAGACCGAGCTCGCCAGCGAGGTCACGGCCGCGAAGGGGGACCTGGTTCAGCAGATCAAGTACGTCGAGGACCTCGCGGCCGACATCAAGCGCGGCAAGGCCAAGTACAAGCAGCTCAACTTGCGACGCGGCACCTTGGTGGCCCAGGCGCGCGCGGCCAAAAAGAGCGGCGGTGCGCGGGATTTCGGGGCGAGCGAGGCGAACTCTCGCATCGACGACATCGAGTCGAAGATCGCCGCGCTCGAGGCGATGAACGAAGTGCACGCCGAGCTCGAGGGCTACGACGAGGAGACGGCCGACATCGATCGGCAGCTCGCCGCGCTCGACACGGGCACCTCCGAGCTCGACGACGAGCTCGAGCGCCTCAAGGCCAAGGTGGCCGGCAAGCGGGCGCTCGAAGAGAAGACCGGCGGCGAGAGCTGAGTTCGCGGGCCGGACATGCGCGACATCTGGGGTCGAAGCTGGAGCGGGGCCGCCGTCTTCGCGCTGCTGGTCGTGGGTCTGCTCGCGGCCTTCCCCTGGTTCGAGGCGACGCGCAACGCCAACGAACTCCCGCGCATGATGCAGGCGCGCGCCTTGGTCGAAGAGGGCCGTTGGGATCTGTCGGCGAACTCGGTGTCGAGCATTCCGGTCGGGCCCGACCTCGCCGAGGGGGTCGAGGGGCGGGTCTACCCCAACAAACCACCCGGAAGCTCGATCGTCCTGAGCGCGGCCTACCTGAGCGCGCGCGGCGTCGATGCGGTCGTGGACCGTCCCTTCACCTTGCGCGACTACGGCTGGTGGAGTCGCTTGTTCATCGGGGTGATCCCGACCCTCTTGGTCTGTGCCTTTGCGTGGCGTCGCTACCGCCGTGACTTGGGGCCGCCGGCGGTGAGCGCGGGCATCTTTGCGTGGGTCTTTGCGACCCCGGCCTTTGCCTACGCGCACTTGGCCTACGGCCACGCGCTCACGGCGGCCTTGCTCTTCGTGGGCATCTGCAAGTTGGCCGACGGCCACCGCGAGGAGACGCCGGTCGACACCTTCGTGGGGGCCTTGCTCGCAGGTGCCGCCGTCACCGTCGAATACGGGGCGGTCTTCGCCGCGCTGCCGATCGGCGTGATGCTCTTGCTGGGCGTGCGCGAGGGCGACCGGGGCTTGATCCGCTGCGGCGTCGGGCTCGGTGGGGCCTTGCTTCCCATCGCCGGTCTGGCCGCCTATCAGTCGGCGGCCTTCGGCTCGTGGCGCTCGACCGGCTACCACCACGTCATCGATCCGGGCTTCGCCCAAAAGCACGGGCAGGGCTTCTTGGGCCTGGGGACGCCCTCGTGGGAGCGCGCCTGGACGGACTGGTTCGCGCAGGACACCGGCTTGTTGTGGTGGTCGCCGATCGTCCTCGTCGGCATCTTCGGTCTGGTGCAGTTGGCCCGCAGTGGGCACGAGCGCAACATCGAAGCGCGCTTGATGCTGGGCACGATCGTGGTGCTCGCGCTCGTCGGCAGCGGCTTGAGTTTCGAGGGCGGCTGGCGGGTGGGGCCGCGCTATCTGGTCTTCACCTTGCCGGGCGTGCTGCTGGGCGTGGCCTATGTCTTCAACCAGGTCCGCATGAATGACCTCTTCGTCGGGGTCTTCGTCGCCGTCTTGGGCTACGCGATGATCATGAACGTCTTGGCTGGGACCTTGTGGCCGCATGTCGACCCCGAGAACCTCAACTCGCCTTTCGGTGAGCTTTTGTGGCCGCTGCTCAAAGGCGGGGCCCACCCCTACGGGATCTTCGATCTCTTCGCCGGGGCCGAGGGCGAGCTCGCGCCCGCGATGCTGGGGTGGGGCTTGAGCCTCGGCGTGCCTTTGGCGGGCCTCTTGCTCATCACCATCTACGGCTCCGACTTCACCTCGGTCACCGCGTGGAGCATCGCGCTCGGTCTGCTCGTCGCCTCGGTCGCCTGCTTTTCGGCCGCGGCGCTGGTCGAGGTCCACCCCAAAGGCGAGCGCAATCTGGACTACGTGCGCTCCGTCTACGAGCCGAGCTTGGGGACCGAACGGCGCGCCTTGCCTTCGCGCACCTTGCCCACCGGCGGCTACTGAAGCTCGGGCGCGTGCGAGCCCGGGGCGGCCCGGTCGCATGGCTCGACGAGGCTGATAGACTGCGCCCCAGATGCGTGAACAGGCACGGGAGCTGGCGGGAGAGGCGACTTGGATCGACGACCGCGCGGGCATGGAGGCCCTGGCCACGCGCATGCAGGCGGCCAAGCACATCGGCTTGGACTCGGAGTCCAACTCGATGCACGTCTACCGCGAGCGGGTGTGCTTGGTGCAGTTGGCCGTGGACGAGGAGCTCGTCTTGATCGACCCCTTCGCCTTCGACGAGGCGGCCCGGGCCTTGGATCCCATCGCGCCGGTGTTGCGCGACCCGGAGCGCGACCTGGTCTTGCATGGCGGCGAGTACGACGTCGCCGTCTTCAAGCGTGCCTTCGACATCCCCTTGCGCGGCGTGTTCGACACGCAGCAAGCGGCGAGTCATCTCGGCTGGCCATCGACCGGTCTCGGTGCGGTGGTCGAACGCGTGTGCGGGGTGCCCTTGGCCAAGGCCTACGCGCGCTACGACTGGGGCGAGCGGCCACTCGATCTGGGGGCGCTGCGCTACGCCCTCGACGACGTCCGCTACCTCGCACAGATGCACGGGGCCCTGCGCGAGGCCGTGCGCGAAGGCGGCATCGAAGAGGAGGTCGCCATCGCCAACCAGGCCGTCGAAGACGCGGCCGAGCACAGCCAAAACTTCGACCCCGCCGGATTTTGGCGGGTCAAGGGCGTGCGCGACTTGGACGCGGCCGGCAAGCGGCGCGCCCAGACCCTTTGGCAGTGGAGAGAGTCGGCCGCGCAACGGGCCGACCGTCCGCCCGGGCGACTGGTCAACAACCAGCAGCTTTTGGCCCTTGCCCGTCGCGGACCCAAAGACGCGAAGGCCCTTTCGCGTTGTGGTCTGCCCGGGTGGCTGCGACGCCGCGAAGGGGAGGGGATCGTGGCGGCGGTGGCCGAGGCGGACGCGCCCGAGCTCGAGCTCATCGCGGCACCCAAGCCCGCTCGCATGCCGCCCGAGCTGCGGGCCCGCGAAAAAAAACTCAAGGCTTGGCGGCGCGCCGAGTCGGAGTCGCGCGGCGTGCCGCTGGCCGTGGTCTTGCCGGCGCGCACCTTGGCCTGGCTGGCCGAGGATCCCACGCGCGACTGGGACGAGGCGCCGATGTTCGGCGCGGGCCGACGCGCGCGCTACGAAGCGGCGCTGCGCGCTGCGCTCGGGCTTTGACGCGGGCACGAAAAACGCCGCCCCAAAGGGCGGCGTCGTCGCTTCGTGAGAAGCAGAGGTGAGCCTCGGCTCAGCCCTTGTAGCCACCGGGCGGCGGCGGACCGGGCGGACGCGGCGGGGCCGGCTGGAAGCCACCGGGCTGCGGGGCCTGGGGCGCTTGCGGCTGCTGAAAGCCACCGGGCTGCGGCTGTTGGAAGCCACCGGGGGCCGGAGCTTGCGGCTGCGCGGGCTGCTGGTACTGCTGCTGCGGCTGCGCGGGCTGCTGGTACTGCTGCTGCGGCTGCGCGGGCTGCTGGTACTGCTGCTGCTGATCGCCACCGACCGCGTTTTGCACGTTGTTGGCGACGTTTTGCGCGAGCGAGGCGACGCCCTCGGCCATGTCGTCGGTGTTCACACCGCTGAGCTTCGAGAGCACCACCAAGGCGCCGGCGGCGATTCCGCCACTGACGGCGGTCGAGGCCAGGGCTCGGGCGATGGGCTTCCACTCGAGCATGAACAAGCCGGTGATCACCTTGGACAGCGCGGCGACGGCCATGACGCCCGCGATGGTGGCGATGGCACCCGCCGTGAGGCGCATGGCCTTGGGGTATTGCTCGTGGTTGGTGCGCGGCAGGTAGACCTGCGAGATGAAGCCGAGCACGGCGGCGCCGACCAGCACCTGCGGCAAGGAGAGCTGCAAGGCCATCTTGATCTCACCCCAGGTGAGGATCGCGCCGAGCAGGTCGTTCAGGCCGGCCGCGGCCATGAGCACGCCGGTGATGGCGAGCGTCGCGCTGAAGGTCTTGACGCCGAGCTGGTCATCGCCGGCCGCTTCGGGGTCGCTGTGCTTGTGCCACACCAGGCGCAGGTAGATGGCGACAGAGAGAGTGAGTCCGAGGGCGCCGAATATCTCGGCCCCGGGTCCTGGCATTACGTCGGGCATGTTGCTGGCATCCTAGATCGCGGCGAGTCCGCCGTGTGGCTCTTTGTTCGAGGCCGCTTTGGCTCCAGTGGTAGGCTCGGGCATGGGTGGGTCGAAGCGCTCCGCGGGTCGACGTGACTTTCTGATCGGCAGCTTGTTGGGGGCTGCCGCCTGTGCGCGGTCCACGGGCTCGAGAGCCGCGGGGCCGGTTTGGGGCCCCGACAGCCCGGACGGCCCGATCGATCTCAAAGACCCCTTTGGCGAGGGGAGCTCGGCCATGCGGGACTTGACCGGCGCCGAGCATCTGGCCGGGCTCGAGTTCACGGGCGCGGAGCGCAAGCAGATGCTCGCGGAGCTCGACGGGCAGCTCGCCTTGGTGCGGCAGGCGCGTGGCCTTGATCTCGGCAACGCCTACCCACCGGCGCACGTCTTCGATCCGCGCTTGCCGGGGACGCCGGTGCCGACCCGCGCCCACTTCGAGCCGGCGCCAGCGCAGCCCCCGTCGCCGGGCTCGGCCGAGGACATCGCCTTCGCGCCCCTGACCCATTTGTCCGCGTGGCTGCGCCGAAAAGAGATCTCCAGCGTCGAAATGACGAAGCTCTACCTCGACCGTCTCGCGCGCCTCGGACCCCGCCTCGAGTGCACGGTGACGGCCCTGCCCGAGCGTGCCCTCGAAGCGGCCCGGCGTGCCGACGCCGAGATTGCGGCCGGTCGTTGGCGAGGTCCATTGCACGGCGTGCCCTGGGGGGCGAAGGACCTGCTCGACACCGCCGGCATCCCGACCACCTGGGGTGCCGAGCCCTATCGCGAGCGCGTGCCTCGCACCGACGCGGCTGTCGTGCGGCGCCTCGACGCGGCCGGCGCGGTGATGATCGCCAAGCTGAGCTTGGGGGCCTTGGCCTACGGGGACCGCTGGTTCGGCGGCGTGACCAAGAACCCCTGGAACCTCGCCGAGGGTTCCTCTGGATCGAGCGCCGGATCGGCGGCGGCGACGGTCGCCGGCTTGGTCGGCTTTGCGATCGGCACCGAGACCCTGGGCTCGATCGTCAGCCCCTCGACGCGCTGCGGTGCCACCGGTCTGCGCCCGACTTTCGGTCGGGTCTCGCGGGCGGGCGCGATGGTGGTCGCCTGGTCCCTCGACAAGATCGGGCCGATCTGTCGGCGGGTCGAAGACACGGCCTTGGTGCTCGCGGCCATCGACGGGATGGACCCGACCGACCCGGCCACGCGCGGCGTCCCGCTGAGCTACCGGGCGGGCCCCGCCAGGGGGATGCGATTGGTCTACGACCCGAGCTGGTTCGCCGAGGCCGAGACCCCACAACGCGAGGCCCTCGGGCAGCTGCGCGAGCTCGGGGTCGAGCTGGTCGAGCGTCCCTTTGCGCAACGTCCTTGGGGCGCTTTGTTGCTCAACCTCTACGCCGAAGCGGCGGCGGCTTTCGAGGCGCTGACCTTCGAGGGTCTCGACGATCAGCTGGCGTGGCAAGAGGACATCGCCTGGCCCAACACCCTGCGCATGAGCCGGCTGATCCCGGCTGCCGACTGCATACAGGCCGACCGACTGCGTCGCGTGGCGATGGAGTCGATGCGCGACTACCTACGGGGCTTCGACGCGGTCGTCTCGCCGAGCTTGGGCGGGCCGATGCTCGCGCTCACCAATTTCACGGGCCACCCGAGCTTGACCTTGCCGGTGGGCTTCGTCAGCCGACCCACCCGGGACATCTTCGGCAACCCGGCCGCCGATCCCCCGGGGCCGCCTTCGCGGGTGCCCAGCGCCTTGACCCTTTGGGGACCTTTGTACGACGAAGGCCGCTTGTGGAATCTGGGGCGCGCGCTCGAAGGCGCGCTGGCCGTCGCCGACCAGCGACCGCCGCTCGCATGAAAAACCCGGACTCCGCACCATGCGGAGCCCGGGGGCTGGCTTCTCCTGAAGGAGGAGGGAAGTGGTGACGCGTGCCGTGGCTCAGAGCATCTCGAGCAAGTCGAGGATCTCCGTGAGGTCGGCGTCGCTCGGCGCCAAGCTCAGGGCGAACTCGACCTCCAAGATGCTGCCTTCGAGTCGACTGGTGCGCTCGACGGCGGACATCTCGTGCCAGTCGGCGATGAGCTCGGCGTAGCTCAAGATGGCGCGGCCTTTGTGCATGAGGGCCGAGGGTTGCGACTCGAGCTCCGCGAAGGTGTAGGTCTGGGTGACGACCTTGTCCTCGAAGGTCCACGCGTCCTTGTAGCGAGCGGTGACCGTGAACTCGGTGCTCGGGTCGACGCTTTGCGGATCACAAGTCTCGATGACCTGGTGGAAGACCATCGCGTCGTTGGGCGAGATGTGCTGCGGCTCGATCTCGGTGGGGTCGCCGCTGTACTCCTCGCCACTGAACTTCACGATCTCGAAGCCGGGCGGCAAGTCGAGGCGCACCTGCACGTCGCGTGCAGCGATGGCCATGGTGTTCACGAAGTTCTGGCTGAAGATCTTCCAGGCCTCGGACTCGTCGTCGATGAAGACGCTCGCGCCTTTGCCGACGTCGGTGACGGTGTCCATCAGGTGGTCGTTGTAGCCGCTCTCACCGACGCCCACGCCGACCAGGTAGATGCCGTCGGCGCCGGCTTGGGCCGCGTTGTCGGCGATGATCTGCTCGTCGGTGATGCCGGCGTTCGCCCCGCCGTCGCTGATCAGCACCAGCCGGTTGATGGACGAGGGGTCGAAGACCTGCTGGGCCAAGGTGTAGCCGCTTTGGAGGCCGCCGCTGAGGTTGGTGCCGCCGCCGGCCGCGAGCTCGTCGATCTCCGCGAGCAAGGTCGCGTCGTTGGGGCCCGAGACCGCGTAGCCGGCAAGTTTCCAGGTGTGGTTGCTGTCCCACTCGACGATCGAGACCTTGTCGCCGGCGCGCAAGCTGGCTGCGATGGCCTTGCAGGACTCGATGAGCAGGTCCATCGGGCGACCCGACATGGAGCCGGAGGTGTCGAGCACCAGCGCGACGTTCATCGGCGGACGGTCTGCCTGCGACATGGCCTCGGAGCTCACGCCGATCTGGAGTCGGTACTGCCCCTCGGTGAGCTCGGGCTGTAGCTCGGTGTGCAGCGCCAGGTTGCCCTCGGCCGCCGTCGGGTAGTCGAAGTGGTAGTAGTTCATGAACTCCCAGGGGCGCACCTTGATCCCGGCGAAGTAGCCCGCGCCGGATTCGATCGCGCGCCGCACCTGCACCGGCGAGCTCATGGAGTTCGAGTCGTCGGGCGAGAGGTACAAGGTGACCGGCTCGAGGAGATCACAGGTCTCGCCATCGCCGTCGCCGTCGCCGTCGCCGTCGCCATCACCGTCGCCATCGCCATCACCGTCGCCATCGCCATCACCGTCGCCATCGCCATCGCCATCGCCGGTGGTCGAGCCACCGTCGTCGCCGCTGTCGCCGCTGTCGCCCTCGTCGCCGTCGCCGCCGGTGGTGCTGCTCGTGCTGTCCGTGCCGCTCTCGGTGGAACTGCCGGACTCGTCGCCCCAGCCGGAGTCGCTGGTGTCGCCGCCCGAGCTGCCCAAGGTGCTGCTGCCGCCGTCGTCCGCCGCAGCGTCGTCGGAGCAGGCGCTCGTGGCGAGAAGAAGGGAGATCAGGGAAATGCCAAAGATATGTCGTCGCATGAAAGGGTCCTCGCGGGTCGACGTGGAGGTATCCCCAGCCCCTCGTTTCGATCACCGCCACGGCAAAAAAGCGGGCGCAGCCACGCAAAAGGCGCGCATCGTGAATGATGCGCGCCTTGGGGGCTTCGAGCGCGGTTGGGGCTCAGCCGGTGCGCTGAATCAGGTGGTAGCCGAAGGGGGTCTCGACCACGCCGGAGGTCGCGCCGACATCGAGGCCGAAGGCGGCGGTCTCGAAGGCGGGGACCATCTGCCCGGCTCCGAAGGCGCCGAGGTCACCACCTTGCGCGCCGGAGGGGCAGTCGCTGTGCTCACGGGCGAGGGCAGCGAAGTCGGCCCCGTCGGCGACCTGGGCGGCGAGGGCATCGATCTGGCTGCGGGCTTCGTCTTGACTGCGCGAGGCGGTCGAGCGCATCGAGCCTTGGTACATGAGGAGGATGTGAGAGGCGCGGACTTGGTTGGACATCGGTCGAGTCGAGACGATAACAGCCGAGTCGACAAAAGGGGGACTGTCTCCTACATGTGCGCACATCGACCCTGGCCCTCGTCGACGTGCAGGCGTGGCGAGCACGGCAGGGCCCTGACCTGCGTGTCGTGGCGAGATGCCTCGCACGCGCGCCGAGAATTTGTCGAAAGACCCAAATTGGGGCTTCGTCGTACAGGAACCCCGGCCCTGTTTGGCCGTCTCGACGATCTGAACATTGGCAAGGGGATTGCAGTCTCTAAGCCCGAGCCCCAGCCAACGCACACCCAAGAGGACGACACCATGGCCCGACGACGCAAGCACGCCCACACCACCCCCGAGATGACGGGAGACGAGTTGATGCGGCGACGCGCACGTCGGCAGCGTCGCAAGGGCGAGTGGCGCAAAGCGGCGGTCACCTTGCGTCGTCTCGCCGGTGAAAGTGGCGAGGCCCGGCACTGGGTGCAGCTCGGCGCGGCCTTGCGTCGCGCGCGTCGTGAAGGCCCCGCCTTGGACGCGCTCAAGCAGGGTATGTATCTGCACAAGCGAAGCGGAGCCCTGCAACGAGCGCGTGTCGTCGCGCAGATGATCCTCGAGCTCGATCCGGCGGATTCGGGCGCCTACCGCATGAGTCTCGGCGCCTGAGGCTCCTCGCCGTGCGCAGCGCGGGCCGGGCCGGCTCGGCGCCATGCACGCAGTGTGCGTTTTTCTAGTTTTGGCAGGCCGCAGCGCTGCTAAGCTCGACAACCGATGCGCCTCACCGAGCGACGCCGGCTCTCGCCGCTCACATTTTCTTTGCTGCTTTGTGCGGGGACGGCCTGCGGGCGTTCGGACACCGTATTGGTGGGGGACGGCGAATCGACGAGCTTCGGCACCGAAGACGAGACGGTAGGCCCCACCAGCGACCCCACCGGGCCGCGGCCGGATCTCCCCACGACCCAAGAGTGCGTCTTGGACTTCGACTGCGTGGCCGAGGACCCCTGCTTCGCCGGGCGCTGCATCGAGGGGAGCTGCGAGTTCGACTTCACCGACATGGACCAAGACGGGGTCCCGCCGATCGGCTGCGGTGGCAGCGACTGCAACGACCTCAACCCCAACACCTTTCCCGGGGCGCCCGAGAACTGCTTCGACGGCGACGACAACGACTGTAATGGGGTCGCCGACTGCTTCGACCCGGTCTGCGCCGACGTGCCGGACTGTGGGTGTACGCCGGCCCCGGGGGGCGAAGTGTGCACCAACGGTCAAGACGACGACTGCGACACGACCGTCGACTGTCTCGACGCCGATTGCGCCGGCACCCCCGAGTGCGGCTGTGCGCCGACCGAGAGCATCTGCGGCAACGGCTTCGACGAAGACTGCGATGGCTTCACCGACTGCGAAGACAGCGAGTGCGCCGGCGATCCGAGCTGCGCGTGTGTCGGGCAGGTCGAGTCGTGCAGCAATGGCCAAGACGACGACTGCAACGATCTGATCGACTGCGCCGATCCCAGTTGCGTGGGGCAGGGGCCCTGCATCTGCATCGGCCCTCCGATCCCCGAGCAGTGCAGCGACGGGGCGGACAACGACTGCGACATGTTGGTCGACTGCGCCGACCCGGACTGCGTGGTGTCTCCCGCCTGCATGATGTGTAGCCCGGAGCAGTGCGGCGACGGCATCGACAACGACTGCGACCTCGAGATCGATTGTGCGGACGAGGCCTGCGCCTTCGACCCGAGCTGCGCGCCCACGCCCGAGCTTTGCAACAACGGGGTCGACGACGACAACGACGGCGACATCGACTGCGACGACCTCGACTGTGTGAACGTCCCCGTCTGCGTCGAACAGCAGGCGACCTGCGAGACGGCGCGCAAGATCACCGGCTCCGGCACCTACACCGGAGACACCAGCGGCAACACACCGAAGGTCAAAGGCAGCTGCGGTGGCGATGCCGGCGAGGCCGTCTTCGAGTTGACCTTGTCCCAGCCCTCGCGCGTCGAGCTCGACTCGATCGGCACGAGCTTCGACTCGGTGCTCCACGTGCGTACCGGCAACTGTGGCGAGGGCCGTGAGGTCGCCTGTGACGACGACTCGGGCGGCTTCCAGTGGTCGGCCCGCATCGTCTTCGACATCCTCTACCCGGGCACCTACTACGTGTTCCTGGACGGCTTCACCATCGACCCGGTCGGGGGCTCGAACGAGGGGCCCTTCGTGCTCAACGTCGACATCGAAGAGAACCCCCAAGAGCGCTGCGATGACGGCATCGACAACGATGGCGACGTCTACGTCGACTGCGGTGACCCGGACTGTGCCATGTCGGTCGAGTGCTTCGCCTGCGTCCTCGGTGGCGGCACGCCCAGCGCCGAGTTCGGCGTCGACAAGTGCGGCGACGGCATCGATAACGACTGCGACGGCGACATCGACTGCGAAGACGAGGACTGCACGGCCAGCCCCGAGAACACCACCGAGTGCTGCAACGGGATGGACCAAAACGGCAACGGCATCCCCGACGATTTCAACTGCCGGTGCAACAACTCCGGCGAGTGCAGCGGCGGCCAGGTCTGCTACACGAACACCGCCCAGGCCTGCGGGCTGCCGTGCACCTCCTTCTTCGGAGATGTGTGTCCCTTCTTGGCGCCGGGCTCGGTCTGCAATCCGGTCACGCAACAGTGTGAGTTCTGAGCCCGGGCGTCGGCTCGGCCTCGGCCCACGAAAAAAGGCCCGCGTCTTCGGCGGGCCTTTTTTTGGTGGGTAGGTAGCGAGGCTACTTGCCCTTGATGAACTGGGTCAGCTTGCGGGCGAAGCCGGAGTAGGGCGGGTAGACCATCTTCGGGGTCGCCGGCTTGAGCTGCTTGAAGACGGGCTTGTGGTGGCTGAAGGTCAAAAAGCCTTCGCGGCCGTGGTAGGCGCCCATGCCCGAGTCGCCCACGCCGCCAAAGGGCAGGTCGTCGACGCCGACGTGGATGGTGCTGGTGTTGAAGCACAGGCCGCCCGAGATGGTCCGCTTGGCGAAGCGGGACTGGGTGCTCCCGTCGTTGCTGTAGAGGTAGGCCGCCAGGGGACGCGGGCGGCGGTTGATGTACTCGATGCTCTCGTTGAAGTCGCGGTAGGTCAGCACCGGCAAGAGGGGTCCGAAGATCTCGTCTTGCATGATCTTCATGTCCTCGGTGACGTCGAGGACGAAGGTCGGCCGCATCTTGCGGGTCTCGGCTTTTTCGGGACCCTCGGGGCCCTCGACGCGCACGATGGTCGCGCCTTTGGCCTCGGCGTCTTCGAGATAGCCTTGCAGGCGCTTGTAGTGCCGGTCGTTGATGATCGAGGTGTACTCGTCGTTGTCTTCGAATTTCGGGTAGAAGCGCTCGACCGCCTTGCGCATCGCAGCGACGAAGGCGTCGCGCTTGGACTCGGGCACCATCACGTAGTCGGGCGCCACGCAGGTCTGTCCTGCGTTGAGGTACTTGCCAAAGGCGATGGCGGGCGCGGCCTCGTCGACGGAGTAGTCGGGGGCCACCACGGTCGGGGACTTTCCGCCGAGCTCGAGGGTGACGGGCGTGAGGTTGTCGGCCGCGGCCCGCATCACGTGGCGGCCGATCGAGGTCGAGCCCGTGAACAAGATGTGATGGAAGGGCAGGCCCGAGAAGGCGGCGGCGACCTCGGGGCCGCCGAGCACGACGCTGACCAGCTCCGGGTCGAAGGTCTTGGCGACCAACTCTTGCAAGAGCGCACCAAAGCGCGGCGAGTACTCGGAGATCTTGATCATCACCCGGTTGCCGGCGGCCAAGGCAGCGGCGGCGGGCACCAAGGCCAGCTGCAGCGGGTAGTTCCACGGCGAGATGATGCCGACCACGCCCAGCGGCTGCGGGACGAGCTTGGCGCTCGCCGGCAAGAAGGCCCAGTGCGGGGTGCGTCGCTCGGGACGCATCCACTTGCCGAGGTGCTTCATGTCGGCGCGGATGGCCATCGCCGTCGGCATGATCTCGAGCATCCGCGTCTCGAAGGGCGCCCGCATGCCGAAGTCCTCGCGGATGGCGTCGATGAAGCGCTGCTCGTTGTCGAGCAGCATGCCCAAGAGCTTGCCGAGCTCGCGTCGTCGCGCGCTGGCGCTGCTCGGATCTGCGCCCGTGGCCGCGGCGAGCTGGCGCTCGAAGACGGCGCGCATCTCCTCGAGCTCGGGATTGGCGGCGGCTTGGGGTCGAAGAGCTTGCACGGACATGGCTGCGTTCACCGATGGTGCGCGGGTAGGGACGCGAACACCGTTCCCTAAGATAGGCCGGGGCACCCGAATTGTCACGCGGCGGCCGCGCTCACGCTCGCCGTGTGCGTTCACGGGCCCCGCCTCGCCTTCTATGATGTAGGCATGGGCGCTTTCGACAAGCGGGCCTACTACGACGACATCGCCGCCGAGTACGCCGCGCACGTCGTCAGTCCTTATGAGCTCGGCTGCGGGATGCCCCTGGGCGATGACCTCGAGGCCTGGTTTGCCGCCGACGCCGCTGCCCGCGCTGCGCTCGAAGCTTCGACGATGGGGGCATCGTCACCGTGCGCTCGGGTGGCCGTCGACTTCGGCTGTGGCACGGGCCAAAGCCTCGAGATGCTCGCCGGCCGGGCGGCGCTGACTTTGGGGCTCGACTATTCGGTCGGGATGTTGCGAGAGGCGGGCCGTCGGCTCGAGGGGCGCGAGCTGGCGAACTTCGACCCGCAGGTGCTCGATTCGGAGTCGGCCACGCGTGTCCTCGAGCAAGGCGGTGCTGCGTCGAAGATCGGCCGTACCTGCCTCGTTCGCGGCGATCTGCACGAGCTCGGCTGGCTCCGGGGCAAAGTCGATCTCGCCGTGGCGAGCAACTCGCTGACCGACGAGACCCTCGAGCGTAGCGAGCACATGTTCTCGCAGGTCGTCGCTTGCCTGCGTCCGGGGGCCGAGCTCTTCGCCTTGCTGCCCTCCTTGGATGCGACCGAGTACCTCTTCGAGCTGCACTACGCCTACGACGGCGAGCTGCCCGAGGGACTCGGCGAGCTCGACGCCGAGGGCGTCTACATCTACGAGGGCTTGCGGCAAAAGTTCTGGAGCCCCGAAGAGCTGCGCGAGCTGTGTCCCCGCCTCGGGCTGGAGCTCTTGAGCCTGAGCAAGATCCACTTCGCCTGGGCGGCGATGAAGGAGGCGGGTTGGGGTGACTTCGAGGGCGAAGAGCCGATGTGGGACTGGTACCTGCACGCGCGGCGGGCTCCGGGCTAAGGGGCTGAAATCACGGATAAAAACCTTGCGCGGCGCGCGCGGCATGCGCGTCGGGGGCCGCTGTTCCCAACCTGAGGCCGAGAGGGCGAGGCCCGTCCGGAGCCGTCTCGGTGCTTCGTCCCCGCTGAACCGGGCCGAGCCACGACGCGCAGTGATGCCCCGTGCAGCGCGACCGTTCCGGCGCCCCGCGTCTGTCGTCGGCTGGGGGGTCCGTGTCGACTTCGCGTCGGCGTGCCGCGTCGGCGTGCCGCGTCATCGCGTCGCTTGCGATCGGCCGAAGCGCAAGAGAGTTGCCGAGGTGTCGATGCGTCGCGCGTGTGCGCCGAAGGTCGGCGTAGCGACTGCGCGTGAGAGTGGGGGAGTCGATCGCGGATGCAGTCGAGTGCGCGATCGAGATCAGCGGTGCGGGCGAGATCGAGTTTGTGATCGCGATCGTCATCGAGGTGTCGACGCGACCTTCGATCGGATCCGACTTCGACGCTTCACGCGAGTGTTCGGCGTCGACACGATCGACTCGCGTCGACGAGGTGTCGACGAAGGTGATCATGAACTTCGTCATTGCGATCGTCATGCCGATCGTCATGTCGATCGTCGACGACGAACAGATGCGTCGCGCTTTGTCGGGCAAAGTTCGGCGAGGACTTCGCGCTCGGACTCGTGGTCCTCAGCGCTGGTGCATCGACGTGTCGCCTTCGACTTCGCATCAACAAAATCTGCGTGTGCTCGTGAAGCGTCGTCGTCGATCGCAGGCAAGGCGAAGTGCAGTGCGTCGTGCATCGACACTCCCGCTTCGCTTCGAGAGACAGCCTCGAGGAGCGCCGGCTTTTGCGCGTGTGTGCAGCTCTTGCACGCGCGATCGAGGTACAGATCCACCGAAGTCGGGCGCGATGTTGCGCAAAAAAATACGTGAGATGTCGGCGCGCGAAGGGAGCGAAGTTTCGAACTCGCAGGAATTCGCGGCCAATTCTCGCAAGATGATCGTGGCGCCTTTCGTCGCAATTTTTGTCTGGCGCGTTGGCGATGCGTCGTACAAGGTGCGGACCCTGACGAGCTGAGGATGGCGCGCGCTTCGGACCCCTGTGTCCACGGAGCGCACATAGACGAGCCGCCAAACCCCTCGACACGACTTCTCGCCCTAGCGAACTTGCATGCACACGGACTGCAAAGCCTGGCTCACGCGCGCACTCGGATTCGTCCGTGGTGCGCGTCGTGTCGTCGCTCGCGCCACGCGGGCGGTGGTGGCCTTTCTTGGCTTGGGCCTGGGCATGCATTCGAGTGCCTGCACGAGTGAAGCCGAGCACGTCTCGGAGACTTCGCGCGCCGGGCATGCGCTCGTGCATCAAGGCGAAGCGAGCTCGCGCTTGCACCTGCTCGAAGCCCTCGAGGTGTTCAGTCCCGAGTCGGCGCTCGGTGGTGGTGACGCATCGAAGCGCGCCGCAATCTCGGGCGTCGGTGTGACCTCGGGTTCCGTCGAAGGCACGCTCGCCGCGAATCCGGTGCCGCGCTACGTGTGCGAGAACTTCGAGGTTCGACTCAATGAAAAAGGGCAGCCTCGTTACAAGCGTCTTCGCAAGTCGTGGACGCAAGAGGACAAGAACCGCTTCAAGAAGTTGGTCGAGATGGTGGCCGAGGAGATGGAGGCCGACCCTCGCCTCTTGCGACTGTGGTCGCTGCGCGAGTCGACCTACAACCCCTACGCGATCCACGTCCTCAACCCGGATCTGCGCGCCGCGGATCGCTCATGGGAGCGGCACCACTGGACCTCGGCCAAAGAAGCCGCCTTGCGCGAGGAGATGGGCCGCCATTCGGCCAAGTCCAAGCCCTACTGGAAGGCCAAAGGCGAGCTGGACCGCCTCTTCCGCTTCAAGGACAACCGCTTTTTCGAAGACGAGGTCGAGTACGAGGTCGTCTACAAAGACGGCACGCGCGTCCCCGAGCGGGCGTCGCGGTGGTCCTACGGCTACGGCCCCTTCGGCTTCAACCCGACCTACTTCTTGCCCGTGTGGGACGTGAACGCGCCCCCCTGGGTCTTTTGCAACGACGACGGGATCGCGGCCATCGTCACGGCCATCTGGTCGGCGCGACGCCACCAGCGCGAATGTCGACAGACCGGCTACGGCGAGAGCTACGAGACGGTCAATCGACGCTTCAGCTCCGGTAGCTGTCGACCTCGACCCGAGCGTGCGCATCTCTTTCGCAAGCGGGCGCGCGGATGGGGCCTCAACCCCGACGCCAAGGCGCGCCTCGGCAAGAAGTGGCCCGAACAGGACACCGATCGCGGCGAGATCGTCCGTCACATGCGGGCGCGGGCCGAAGCCAAAGGCCTCCTGTCGCCCCACGCGATGGCCGGAAGCTCGGCCGCGGCCAGTCACTGAGGCGTACCTTTGTCACGGCGCTCCGCTCTGGGAAGATGCGGGCGCCGATGAGCAGAGGTCCCGCTTGGCTCGAAGATCCACTGGTGCACTTCGCCGTGCTCGGCGCGCTGACCTTGGGCTTGTGGCAGTGGACGCGCACGCCGGACGCGTCGGTCATCGTCGTCGAAGCGTCGCGAGTGCAAAGCCTGAGTGAAGCATGGGCGCTCGAGCACGGTCGCGCGCCCGATGCCGCGACGCGCCGCGAGATGGTCGAGGCCTTGGCGCGCGACGAGATGCTGCTTCGCGAGGCGCGACGCTTGGGCCTCGAGGAGGCGGATCCGATCGTGCGCCGGCGCTTGATCCAAAAGATGCGTTTCGTGCTCGAAGACGAGGCCGAGCGGCGCGAGCCCGAGACGGCGGAGCTCGTCGCGTGGCTCGAGTCGCACCCCGAGCGCTACCGCCGACCGGGTCGACGCGGCTTCGTGCAAGTCTTCATCAGCGGCGACGACCCCGAGCGACGCGACGCCTTGCTCGCGCAGCTCGAAGCGGGCGAAGACCCCGCGACTTTGGGCGACCCCTTCGTGCATGGCCAACGCTTCGCGGACTCGAGTCAGGATGCCTTGGCGCGAAGCTTCGGCGCGGACTTTGCCGAGGCACTTGCCCAGCTCGCCCCGGGGCAGTGGGCCAAGCTGCGCTCGAGCTGGGGCTGGCACCTCGTGCGCGTCGACGCCAAGGTCGAGTCGCGGCCGGCCGAGCTCGAGGAGGTGCGCGGCCAGGTCCGCGCCGATTGGATGGAGGCGCAACGCGAGCGTGAAGGGGAGGCGGCGATCCAGCGCTTGACCCAGCAGTACGAAATTCGGGTCGAAGGCGAGGCGGAGTCTCCATGAGGGCCGCCCGGCCGCGGTGGGCATGGGCTTGCCTCGTGGCCTGCATCTGGGTCTGCGTGGGTGTTCGCTCGGCCTCGGCGCACGAGTTTCGGCCCGGTCATGCCCGCATCGAAGCCCAAGGCGAGGGGCGCTGGTCTTTGCGTTGGGAGCCGCCGCGTTTGAACGCGGGCGGTTCGGCCACCGCGCGCTTGCAGTTCACGCTCGAAGACGGCCCGTGTGCGATCGAGAACGCGGACCCAGAGGGCGCAGGCCGTCGTGCCACGATCACCTGTCCTGCGGGCGAGGCACTACGCGGGCGACTGCGCGTCGAGGGGCTGCCCCGCGCCGGCGGTGAGCTGCTCGTCCACGTCGAGGATGAAGGGCGCGTCGAGCTGCTGACGGGCGAACAAAATCAACTGCAGCTCGGTGCCGACGCCTCGGGGATCTTCGAGTTCGCGGCCCGGGGGGTCGACCACGTGATCACGGGTTGGGACCATCTGCTCTTCTTGCTGTGCTTGGTGGGCATCGCCATGCGTCGACCCGAAGGGCGGGGCTCGACCCTCGCGTGGGCGGTGACCACCTTCTCGTTGGCGCACGCCGCCTCGATCGCGATCGTCGCCTTGGGTCGGATCGCTTTGCCCGCGCCGGTCGTCGAGGTCGGCATCGCGGCCTCGATCGTGGTGATGGCGGCGAGCTGGCTTCGTGAGCTTCGTGACGACGCCCCCCCGCGCCGCCCCGCGCACCTGCTCGTGAGCGCGGCCTTGTTTGGGCTGCTGCACGGCCTGGGCTTTGGGATGGCCTGGCTGGAGTTGCGCCTCGAAGGCGCGGCGATCGGCTGGGCCATGCTCGGATTCAATCTCGGGGTCGAGGCAGCCCAGCTCCTCTTTGCGGGACTCGTCGCGCTCGCGCTGGTGGGCCTGGCGCGGATCCAGATCACGCGGCGCGAGTTCCTGGGGCGGCCGGGGGCCTGGCTGCGCTTGCTGGTGCCCTATGCCGTCGGTACCGTGGCGGCTGCGTGGACGTGGGCAAGGCTCTTGGAGATCGCATGAGGCGCGGCTCGACATGCGCGCGGCGGCAGCGGCCGCTCGCGCTGGGGTTGGCCGCGCTGTCGCTGCTGCTCGCGTGCAGCGACGACGACGCGGCCCAAGCCCAGCTCGACGTCCGCGAACCCTGCGTCGACAACAACCCGCAGCGCAACTTGTACTTCGGGGACTTGCACGTGCACACGGCCTGGTCCTTCGACGCCTACCTCAACGAAGTGCGCGTGGACCCCTTCGACGCCTATCGCTTCGCGCGGGGCGAAGAAGTCGAGCTCCCGCCGAGCGGGACGGCCACGGACCCGACCCGGGTGCGCATCGATCGCCCCTTGGACTTCGCGGCCGTCACCGACCACGCCGAGTTCTTGGCCGAGGTGAACTTGTGCGTCGAGCCCGACTCACCGGTCTACGACACCAGCTTTTGCGTCGACTTTCGCAACTCGATGGACTCCGAGGTCCTCGTGGCCTTCGGCCTGCGCTTGAACACCGAGAGCCCCAACCGCTTCGAGGAGATCTGTACCGAGGGGGGCGAGGGCATGGGCACGGCCTGCGTGGAGCGGGCGGCCGAGGTCTGGGCGCGCATGCAAGAGGCGGCCGAGATGGCCTACGACCGCTCGGAGAGCTGCGAGTTCACGAGCTTCGTCGGCTACGAGTGGTCGGGGGCCCTGCGCTTGTCGAACCTGCACCGCAACGTGATCTTTCGTTCGGCCCGCGTACCCGGCTTGCCGACCAGTCACTTCGAAGCACCGCGCGCCTGGGAGCTGTGGGACGCGCTCGAAAATCAGTGCATCGACGGCCTGTCCGGCTGCGATGCGCTCTCCATCCCGCACAACTCCAACTGGTCGAACGGGAACTTGTTCTTGGCCGAGTACCGCGAGGACATGAGCGAGGCCGAGGCCGCGGCTCAACGCGCGCGCCTCGAGCCGCTGATGGAGATCTATCAGCACAAGGGCGACTCCGAGTGCCTCAACGGCGTGTCGGGCATCTTGGGCAGCACCGACGAGGCCTGCGATTTCGAGAAACTCCGCCTCGAGTTCGAAGACTGCGGCGACGGTACCGGCGTCCAAGGCATGGTGAACCGCGGCTGCATCTCGCGGCGCGACTACCTGCGCGGGGCCTTGCTCGCCGGCATGGCCGAAGAGGCACGGATCGGCGTGAACCCCTTTCCGCTCGGGGTCATGGCCAGCACCGACACCCACAACGGCACGCCGGGTCAGGTCAGCGAGCGCGACTACGTCGGGCACTTCGGCACGCGGGAGATCGATCCGCAGGCGCGTCTGACCGGCGCGATTCCAGCCGGCCCGCTGAACTCGCCGGGCGGTCTGGTCGCGGTGTGGGCCGAGGAGAACAGCCGCGAGGCCATCTTCGACGCGATGCGTCGCAAGGAGAGCTACGGCACCTCGGGGCCCCGTATTGCGGTTCGCTTTTTTGGTGGCTGGGACTTGCCGGAGAACTTGTGCGAGGACCCGCGCTTGGTCGAGCTCGCCGACGCCAACGGGGTCCCCATGGGCGGCACGCTGGGCGAGGGTCCAGCGCCCGCCGCCAAGCCCCGCTTCGTGGTCGACGCGCTCGCCGATCCGGGCACGGCCGATCGACCGGGCATGCCCTTGCAGCGCGTGCAGATCATCAAGGGCTGGATCGACGCCGAGGGCCAAGCCCACGTCGAGGTGCACGACGTCGCTGGCGGTGACAACGGGGCCAGAGTGGACCCGCTGACTTGCGAGCCCACCGGCGAGGGGGCGCAGCGTCTGTGCGCGGTCTGGGAAGACCCCGGCTTCGTCGAGGATCAACGCGCCTACTACTACGTGCGCGTGCTCGAGAACCCGAGCTGCCGCTGGAGCACCCGCGACTGCGCCGCCCTCGCCGCCGACACCCCGGCCGACGAAGTGCCCGCGGCGTGCACCAACGGCCTGCACGCCGAGAGCGTCCAAGAGCGCGCCTGGACCAGCCCGATCTGGTCGCCCTCGCCCTGAGAGAGGGCCCGCAGACGCGACCCCTTGGCGTCGACCGGCCTCGCTGGTAGACCGCGACCGATGTTCTACGAGTTCGGCCTCACCGAGGTGCAAAGCGAGGACTTGAAGACCCTGCTTCGCTACTTGCACCGCGACGAGATGCGCTTCCCGCTGACCCCGGCCGAGCTCGCGCGCTTCGGGCTGCAACACGCGGCGCCGTCCATCCTGGGACACCTGCGCAATCTCGAAAAAGAGGCCGTGCGCGCGGTGGTGGTGGCCGTGCTCGCGGAGCGGCTCGAAGGCAAGGGCGGCGGCAAGCCGGTCGCCAGCTGAGCTGCGCTTCGGGCTGCCGTACACTCGGGACGTGGCCGAGGAGGACGCGCCGGGAGTGGACTGGGGGGCGGCCCTGGAGGCGCTGGTAAAGGCCCGCCCCGATCCGCCGCGACTCGAGCTCGAGTCGGCGACGCGCTGGCGGCTGAGCGACGAGAGCGGCGCGCACTTGGTCGTCGACGCGGGCGGGGGGCTAAGCACGATCGCAGTCGAGGGCTTGCCGGTCTCGCTCGAGGAGAGCGAAGACGCGGCCGAGCGCCTCGATGCCGTTTTGGATCTCGTGGCCGCCTGGCTCGACGGTGCTTTGTTCGTCGAGCAGGAGTTTCGTGGGGAGCGCTGCGTGCTGCGCCGTGTCGGCTTTCGTCACGAAGGCCGGACGCAGTGGATCGAGTCCACGCGCGAGAGCGCGGGCCTCTTGTCGCGCCTGGGCCGAGGCGCCCACCGAGTCGAAGTCTGCGGACGCGCAGCCCGGGCCCGCCGCGCGACGCTGCCGCTGCCGCGACCGCCTTGGGCCCCGTGGCTCGGGTGGCGCGGTGAGTCGGCACAGTCGGCGGCCACGGCCCGCGAGCTCCCGATCGACGGTGAGCTCGACTTGCACAACTTCTCGCCCAAGGAGGTCGGCCGACTCTTGCGCAGCTACATCGAGGCGGCCCAGGCCGCGGGGCAGCTGCAGCTGCGGGTCGTTCATGGCAAGGGCAAGGGGGTGTTGCGCCGTACCGTCCACGCCGAGCTCGCGCGGCATCCGGGCGTCGCTCACTTCGAGCTCGCGGGGATGGGCGCAGGATCGTGGGGCGCGACCTTGGTGCGCTTGCATCCGGCCGCGGGGAAGGCCGAGAGCGGGGACTAGCCCGTGCGCGCGAGCAAGCGTTCGAGGCGCGGGCGGATGTGATCGACGGCGCCTTCGCCTTTGATGCCGCCTTGTTCCATCGCATCGCTCGCGCGGCCGTCTGCGGCGGGCACCACGAAAAGCGGCAACAAGCGCGACTGGTAGCCGGCGGCTTTGAGGGGGCCGCGGTGTTGGTCGAAGTCGAACTCGAGAAAGTCGACTCGGGGGAAGGCCTCGTCGAGGGCGCCGCTTTCGATCGCGGCGTGGAAGTGGCGGCAGGGCTCGCACCACTCGGCGCCGATATAGACGAGGACGCGGCGGTCTTGGCTCGCGGCCGTGGCTATGCGTGCGCGCACGGTCTCGGCGAGCGGGCCCTCGGGTGCGTAGGGGATCAGTCGGGGCCCCGGGGGGACGGCGGCGGCTTTTGAGGCCTCGGCCGCGGCGGCCCCGGGCGGCGGCTTTTTGGGCGAGTTGCACGCGAGGAGCACGAGGGACGCGAGGAGGGCCGGGCCGCGACGCATGGTCCGAGCATACGCGCCTCGGCGCTGGTGCGCCGCCGCGAGTCGTGTAGGCTCCGCCGCGATGATCGTGATCGGAGCCGGACGCGTGGGGCAGGCCTTGGCCGCCCGAGATCCCGACCTGCCCCTGCTCGGCCGCGAGGATGATCCCGCCGCCCGACTCGAGGGGCGAGCGCCTGCGCCGATCTTCGTGGCGACGCGCAACGACGATCTCGCGGCGGTGATCGAGGCCGTTCCAGCCGATCGTCGCGGCGACTTGGTGTTCACGCAAAACGGAATGCTGCGAGACTTCTTGGCCGCACAAGCGCTCGGTGACGCGACGCGCGGCTTGCTCTTTTTCGCCGTGGCGAAGCGCGGTGAACCGCTGACGCCCGGCGGCACGAGCCCCTTTTGTGGGCCACGCGCGCCGGAGGTCGTCGCTTGGATGCACGCGCACGAGGTGCCGGCGGAGGTCGTCGAGCCCGAGGCCTTCGCCTTGCTCGAGCTCGAGAAGCTCGCGTGGAACTGCAGCTTTGGTCTGGCCTGCGAGGCCTTCGGGTTGACCGTCGGCGAAGTCGTCGAGACTCGACGCGAGGCGATCGACACGATGGTCGCCGAGATGGTGCGCGTGGGGGCCCCCGCCGTCGGCTTGGAGGCATCGAAGATCGACGCCGTCGCCATGGCCGCACGCTGCTGCGACTACAGCCGCTCGATCCCCAGCTACCGCGGCGCCGTCAAAGAGTGGACCTGGCGCAACGGTTGGTTCGTAGAGACGAGCGCGCGCGAGGGCATCGAGATGTCGGTGCACGCCGAACTCCTGGCGAAGGTGGGACGAGGATGAGCGACTGGGACGAAGCCTTGCGCAGGGCTACAGCCGCGGCCGAAGGCGAGCCGTGGCTGAGCCACTTCGACGAAGAGGCGCTCCCGCGCGAGGGGGAGCTCGGCGAGGACGAGGACGAGGAACTCGAGCTCGCGCGCATCGAGGCCGTCGACGAGGCCCTGAGCGCCTTGCTCCTCGGGCCGCAACCCGGGCCCGAGGCCCTCGCCCAACTCCACCGTGCCCTGGCCGACGGTCCGCTCGATGCGCGCTTGGAGCTGGTGCTCGAGAGCCTGAGTGAGGGCGCCGAAGACCTCGAGGCGATGCGCGTCGAAGCGCTGGCCGAGTGCTTGATCACCGAGGGACGCGAGCTCGCCAGCGTGCAGCTGGGCTTGGCGCTGGCCTGCTTGTCGCCGACGCCGGCGACCCAGGCGCTGGCCACCCGCGTCGGCGCGCACCCTCGCTTGACCCTCTTTGCAGCCATGCTTCTCGACGGTGAAGATGCCGCCGCGGATCTGCGCATCTTGGCCTTGGCCGAGCGGGCGCAGGGAGCGGCCCGCGACGCTTTGGTGCAGCGCTTGTTGGGGGCGTCGCAAAGCGAGGTCCGGCGCTGGCTCTTGTCCACGGCCTTCGACCCCGAGCAGCATCCGGTGGGTGACGCCCTGCGCTTGGCGGCGCTGGCGGATCTGGCCGGAGAGCTGCGCCGCCCGAGCGCCGCACTCTTGCGCGGGGCCGGCTGGATCTTGTCGGCGCTCTTCGATGGTGACGAGGACGCGGACATCGACGACTACGACGAGGCGGCGGCGGCGGTCGAGGCCTACGTGGCGGCGCTCGAGCAGGACGAGACGGCCCGCGACGCCTTGGCGCTGGCCACCTTGGCTCGTGTGCACCACTTCTTGTTGGGCGATGAGCTCGAGGCCGACGCCGAGGCGCTTGGGGTCGGTGTAGACGCCGAGTTCGCGTGGCGAGAGCGCGAGTCGGCCAGCGGGTGGACGCCCACGCGGCGCCGCCAGATCGCCGCGGCGATCGAGGGGCTGATGGAGTCGGGGTCTTGGCCGCTCGCGGTGCGCGAGGGTCTCGAGGCCGAAGGGCGCGCCGCCTACGCGCAAGCGCTGATCGGCGCCGACCTGCTCGGCATCGAAACCCGCGAGGCCGACCTCGCCCGCTTGCGTCGGGATCCCAGCTGGGTCGAACTTTGGGCGCGGGTGGCGGGTGCCGACGGTGAAGGGGCGACGACGCAGGGGTTCGTGGACGCCGTGGCCTCGAGCTTCGATCTCGAGGCCATCGGGAGCGGCGCCGAGCTCCGCTACGACTTCGATGCCGAGGCCGCCGTGCACGAGGCGGCGGCGAGCGTCGCGTGGACTTGCCTTCGCGGCAGCTGGACGCCGTGGTCGCTGCTCGCGGCCTTGATGCAGTCGCCCTGGGTCCGCGTGCGGGCCATGGCGCTCGAGGTGGCCGAGGAATCCTTGCTCGGCGCGACCTCGATGGACGCACAGGGGGCGGCATTTGCCGACGCGTTGCCACGCTGGTCGGCCGTCGAGCCCGAAGCCGAGCTCGCGGCCGCGATGGATGGCCTCGCCGCGCAAGCCCAAGCGCAGCGCTGACTCAGCTCGACTCGAAGAAGTCCCAGATCGCGTCGGCGGCCCAGCTCGGCCAGGTGTGGGCGAGCTCCTCGATGCGATCGTCGACGCACCAGGTCAAGGGGGCGCCCTCGCAGTCGAAGCTCTCGCAGGGACCGGGGGTGCTCGGTCGGCTCGCCTCGCTGCAGCCATTGATCGCGCGCCAGGTGTCGCGGGTCTGTTCGCCGGCGGAGATCGGGACCACCGGGTCGTGGAGGTCGTGACCGACGAAGGCGGCGACGGGACCGGCACACACCCCGACCGGAGGTCCGCCCCCGATCGAGGCGAAGGCGCGCACGCGATCAGTGAAGCAGGCGTAGGCGTTGGCCATCGTGCCCCCCGAGGAGAAGCCGAGCACGAAGGTGCGCGCCTCGTCGACGCACTGCGTGGTGGAGAGCTCGACGCGAATGGCCTCGAGAAAGTCGAGGTCGGGGCTGTCCGGTCCTACGCGCCAGCGGCTGAACTCACCCGGCTCGGCCACCGCGTCCGGGTACACATAGATGGCGCGAGCGCGCGATGCCGCCTCGATCTCCGCGTACTCGCGGATCTCGGGTCCGTCGCCGCCGGCGCCGTGTAGTGCAAAAATGAGCGGGTAGGGGTAGTCCTCGCGGTAGCTGCCCGGAAAGCGGACGAGGTAGCTGCGCAGCTCGCCTTCGACCTCGAGCTCGCGCCGAAACGGTCCGTGTCCGGGGTCTGGAGAGCCACAGCCCTCGCTGAACGCGGCATCCGCGGGGGGCTCTTCGCCGATCACCGTG
>JAUIJR010000359.1 GCA_030431075.1 Polyangia bacterium
GCCGCGGCCCTCTTCGTCGGGGGTCCAGCGCGAGACACCGCGCTTTTGTTGGTGCCAGGCGTGGGTGGGGGCGCCCAGCTGCTCGCCGCTGCGGGCCGGAAAGTCGAGCAAGTAGACGTCGACGTCCACGCCGCGCCGGTGGGTCCAATGGTCGCTGATCTTTCCACCGAGCGGCAAGCTCAGGTCACCGATCCCCAGGGGCCGCCCCGCCCTTTGTTGGTAGCCCTGGGCGAGGGCCACGATCTGGTCGACGACCCAGGCGCGCCCCCACTGTCGGTGGGGGGAGCTGCGCTGGTTGGTCTTGAAGGCCACGAAGTCCCGGCCCTCGCGCGCCGCGTCGCAAAAGCAGGTCCAACGCTCGTCGCGGACCCAGCTCTCGTGCTGGCCGGTGGCGCCCTCGGCTTGGGGTAAGCCCGCGGGCGAGAGCCACACGTGCAAGTAGGCCCGCTCGTCGTCGTGGCGGACCAGCACCAGGTTGTAGGCCGCGAGCGGTCCACGGGCGTCGGCCGCGTAGCCGATATCCCGTTTTCGCAGGCCCCGTTCGTGCGCGCCGTACTTGGCTTGCACGAACCAGTCGGTCGCCTTGTCCAAGTCGGCGTAGTAGGCCTGCGCGCGGCCCTCGTCGTAGGCGCGCTCGAGGGCCTCGAAGGGCAGGCGGCCGCGCGCCTTGGTCGAGGGCTTGCGACCGACACCGAGCTCGTGCAGCGCCACATCGGCCTCGCCCAGCCAACGCTCGAAGTCTTCGGCGCTGGGCGGCGGCGGCGGCAGGTCGGGCGGGGGTGCCTCGGCCTCGGGCTCGGGTTCACCGACGGGGGGCTCGGCTTTGGCTTTGGAATCTACGCCCGCAATCGCCTCGGCCGAGGCTGCGCTCGCTTCGTCGCGCACTTCGGGCCCCGCGACCTCGGCCGCCTCGCTGTCGGGGCCGTGCGAGTTGTGGCACGCCGAGCTCCCCGCGAGGCCCCAAAGCCCCACGAAGATCGCAATGCTCGGCCGAACGCTCCGCATGACGCTGCGCCCTCAGGCGCCAGGCTTGTACAAGGCGATGGCGGCCCCGAGCGCCACGATCACGGGGATGAGGAGCCACATCACCATGGCCGCGCTGGGCTTGCGCTTGAGCACCGAGTAGGCCGCGCCCAAGATCACCCACAAGAGCATCTTGGGGTGGATCCAGCCGGGCATCATGCCGCCGCCGAGGGCGTGCAGCATGCCGAAGCCCGCGCCGATCATCAGCAGCATGCCCACGCCGTGGGTGGCGGCGAGCAAGCCCTTCTTCGGCGGGTCTTGGCCCTCTTCGCCACGAAAGGCGTGCACGCTCAGTCCACCGAGGGCGACCAAGACGAGCGCCAGTCCAAAGAGGTGAAGGATCTTGTAGGCGGCGAGGCTCATGGGCTCGCCTGGACCTTGCCGCGCGGCGCCCAGCCGCGCAAGCCGGGTATGCTGCGCCCGTGCCGGTCCACCGCGTGCACATCGCCAAGCTGCCCGCCTGGCTGGATCTGCGTCGCCTGCTCGGCCCCGGCGGCTGGCGCTTCGAGGCCGAGGGCGCCCGCCTCGCGGCCCACGCCGAGCTCGAGACCGAGGCCGCCTGCGATCTGGCCGCTCGCTTGCGCGGGCAGGGCTTCGACGGCGAGGCCCTCGAGCTACACATCGAGCCCCCACCGGGGCGCAGCGCGACCCGCGAAGCCCGAACCCGCGACGCACGACGACGCCGCGAGACGACCCCGGGCTTCTCGCGCGCGGGCGCCCGCCTCGACGCCGAAGGACGCATGTCACTCACGCCCGAAGCCCTGGCCTTGCGCATGGCCAAGGCGAACACCCTCCCCGAGGTGATCGACGCGGGCTGCGGCGCCGGGGGCAACGCGATCGCTTTCGCCCGCGCGGGTGCAGCGAAGCGAGTGGTCGCCATCGAGCGCGACCCGAGCCGACTCGCCGACGCGCGCCACAACGCAAAGCTCTACGCCGTAGCCGATCGCATCGACTTCGTCGAAGGCGACGCCCTGCGCTGGCTCGACACCCAGCGCGAAGCCGGCCGCGACTTTCGCCAAAGCCTGCTCTTTTGCGACCCGCCTTGGGGCGCGGACTGGGACCGCAAGGGCTGTCGCCTCTCGGATTTCCCCCTGCTCGAGGCGCTGTGTTCACCCGCCCGGCACGAAGCCTTTGGCGCGCTGTGGGCGAAGCTCCCCCCGAGCTTTGCGGTCTCACAGCTCGAAGGCGCGAGCGCCCAGGCCTATTTCGGCGAGGCCGAAGGCGATGCACGGCGTGTGAAATTCGTCGTCTTACGCACCTGACTTTCGGCCCCGGCCCAAGACCACCCGTCGTAGACTGCGGCCGTGGTCGCTGACGACATGCCCGAAGTCTTGGTGGTCGGCGCCGGCCCGACCGGCCTGGTGATGGCCTACGCCCTGGCGACCCAAGGGGTCGATGTCCACATCATCGACCAGGCCTCGGGCCCCGGCACGGCCTCGAGGGCGATGGGGGTGCAAGCGCGTACCTTGGAGTTCTACCGCCAGTTCGGCTTTGGCGACGCGATGGCCGAAGCGGGCATCCCGGCCAAGACGGTGCACGTGCGCAACGCGGGCGGCGAGGCGGCGCAGGTGAGCTTGGCCGAGATGGGTGGCGATCTGAGCCCCTATCCCTACATGCTGGCCTACCCCCAAGACGCGCACGAGGCCTTCTTGGTCGAGCGCCTGGCCGAGATCGGGGTCGAGGTCGAGTGGAACACCGAGCTCGCCAGCCTCGAGCAAAGCGCGGACCAAGTGGTGGCCGAACTGCGCCGAGGCGAGCGCACCCAAAAGATGAGCTGCGCGTACCTGTGCGGCTGCGACGGAGCCCACAGCGCGACGCGTCACGCCTTGGAGATCGGCTTCGACGGGGGGACCTACGCGGGCTTGTTCTACGTGGCGGACACCGAGGTCGAAGGCGAGCCCTCGATGGATCTGACCGTAAACCTTGGCAGTGCGGGCATCGGCCTGTGCTTGCCGGTGCGCGGCGGCCAACAGCGCCTGATCGGGATGGTACCGAGCGAGCACAGCGACCCGCCGCCCGAGAGCTTCGAGACGATCCGCGCGCCGGTGGAGGCGCTGATCGGCGTCACCGTCACCAAGGTCAACTGGTTTTCGACCTACCAAGTGCACCACCGCGTGGCGGATGCCTTTCGCCGCGGGCGCTGCTTTTTGGCGGGCGACGCGGGACACATCCACAGCCCAGCCGGCGGCCAGGGGATGAACACGGGGATCGGGGACGCCGTAAATCTGGCGTGGAAGCTGGCGGCGGTGCTGCAAGGGCGCGCGCAGCCGAAGCTACTCGAGACCTACGAGACGGAGCGGATCGGCTTTGCGCGCGAGCTGGTGGACACGACGGACCGCGCCTTTCGCTTCATGACTAGCGAGGGCTGGGCGACGGAGTTCATCCGCGGCTGGCTGGCGCCCAAGCTGGCGGGCGTGGCCACAAAGTTCAGCGCGGCCCGCCGCAAGATGTTCCGCCTGATCTCCCAGATCCGCATCGAATACCGCGACTGCGAGCTGGGCGAAGGCAAAGCCGGCGAGATCCACGGCGGCGACCGCCTGCCCTGGACGGGCGCAAAAGGCCCCGACAACTACGCCCCGCTACGCAGCTGCACCTGGCAACTGCACGTCTACGGCGAGCCGAGCGAAGAACTCGCCACCTGGGCCGAGGGACGGAGTTTGGACCTGCACAGTTTTTCGTGGGACGAAGCGATGGATGACGCCGGGCTGGCCGAAGGCGCGAGCTATCTGGTGCGGCCGGATGGCTACGTCGCGTGGGCGGACAAGCAGGCGGACGAAGGGGCGGCGAAGGGGCTGGAGGTGTACGTGGATCGATGGGGCTTGGACTTCGTGCGCGAGGTGGCGCGGTAGGGGCGGGTAGGGACTCGTGCTTGCGGTGAAGACGCAAACTGCGTCGCGGCACCGGCACACAGCCGCCTAAGCGAGCGTGCAGGGCGCAGCTGGAGACCGGGCACATAGTCGGTATGCTCCCGGCGTTCATCGTGTCTGAGCGTGCTTCCTACTTTTCTAACCCTGCCTGCTTTGGGGCCGACGAAGGCTCCGTGACGCCTTCGCCGAGACCCGAGTCGGGCGCCGCTGGTGTGCTTCGAGGCAGCCTTCCGGCCTGCCAGCCATCTCGCATGAGCTTCCCGAGCTGAGGGGAGAGCCATGGCCATGACGCGGCTTCGGAGCGATTTTGTCCTCCTGCTCGCTTTGGGCGGTCTGGGGGCGTGTTACACGCGGCCGCCCACCTTGGGGACCGCGTGCCAGAGCGACGCGATGTGTGAGGGCGACGAACGTTGCATCGAGGGCCGCTGTGCTCTCCCCGGGGCGGACGAAGGGTCGGCCTCGTCGTCCGCCGGATCGAGTGAGGGCTCGGAGACCGAGGACTCGAGCTCGCAGGGAGAGTCGGCGTCGTCCGGAGAGTCGGGAGATGGGGATGGGGATGGCGACGGAGACGGCGACGGCGATGGAGATGGCGATGGAGATGGCGACGGCGATGGCGACGGAGATGACGACGACGACGGAGAGACCGGCCCTTCGTGTGGCAACGGCGTGCGTGAGACCGGGGAGATCTGCGACGGGCAGGACTTCGGCGATCTGAGCTGCGCCGATCAGGGCTTCGGCGGGGGCATGTTGCAGTGCGAGGACTGCGAGCTCGATGTCACCGACTGCTGCAACTCGACCGGACAAGAGTGCGGGACCCTTGGGCTCGGCGAGTGCTGCCCCGGGCTCACCTGCGGCACGATCTCGGGCAAGTGCGAGTGAACCGGCGTTGGGCTCGGGTCGTGTCGATCAGTCGTCGGCCGTCTCGAAGCTCGTGAACGAGCCGATCATCACGAAGAGCACGGGCACCAGGAACAAGCTGAGGATCGTCGTGAGGATCATGCCGCCGAGGACGGCGGTGCCGAGGCTTTGGCGGGCGGTGGCGACGGCTCCGGTGGCCACGGCGAGGGGGAGGACGCCGGCGCAGCGTCGAGGCCTCCATGGATGCGTCGACCAGGCTGAGGCCGAGGATGACGAGCGCGCTGGGGTGAGTCTGCCAGACCGTTTGGTGGGAATAGCGACGTGCTTGGAACTCGATATCTGTCGACTTGTTGGCTGCTCGTGTGCGGCTTGGCCTGCAACAGCCATCGCCAGGGGGTGACGGACGCCGACGAGACTTCGGGTAGCGAGGGCGGCCCGAGCTGCCCGTCTTTGCTGGGCTACTACGGAGAGGAACTCTTCACCTGCGCGCAGGGAGTCACCTGCGACGAGAGCTTGGGCTTCGAGTGCGGGCCGCTTGCGCTGTTCACCGAAGAGGGGTGTCTACGCGCGGCGTGCCGGACCGACGCGGACTGCGGGGCCGAGGAGCGCTGCTACTTGCCTGTCCAAGAAGGCAAGACTGGCTGCGCATCCTCGCATATCAGCTGCCACATGCACGACGCGGTATGCGAGTGCATCTGGAGCAACGACTGCGCGAACTACATCGGTTGGTGCGTGGCCGCGGCGGATCTCGAGGGCTGAGTGGGGCGCGGGCAAATCTGCTATCCATGGACGTGAGGCCACCGCCATGCGAACGACCCGATATCTCTTCGCTTCGTTGTTGCTGCTTTTGGGCTCGGGGTGCAACGGGCATCGGCAGGGGCTGACGAGC
>JAUIJR010000360.1 GCA_030431075.1 Polyangia bacterium
CAAAGATGATCGGCGCTTCGCCTTGGGCCAGCGTGGCGATCCAGCGCGGCACGACGGCCGCGTACTGTCCGGCCGGGTCCTGGCGCGAACCCACCACGTTGAAGTATCGCAGCGCCACCGCCGGCAGCTTCATCGCCTGCGTCCAAGCCGTGAGATGCGACTCGAGCGCGGCCTTGCTCGCGGCGTAGGGCGAGAGCACCTGGCCGACCTGCGCTTCGACCTTGGGCAGCTCGGGGTGATCGCCGTAGACGCTGCTCGAGCTCGCGGCCACCAAGGAGCGGACCCCCGCTTCGCGGGCCGCTTCGAGCACGCGAAAGCTTCCCTCGACGTTGGCCCGAAAGGTCGTCAGCGGATCTTCGATCGAGCGCGGCACCGATCCGATGGCCGCTTGGTGCAGCACGTGGTCGATGTCGCGGCAGGCCTCGGCCATGCGCTCCGCGTCGCAGATGTCGGCCTCGACCAGCTCGAAGCGCGACCAGTTGGCCTCGCCGACGCGGGCGCGCACGAGCTCGAAGTTGCGCCGATGTCCGGTCGAAAAGTCGTCGACCACGCGCACCGATTGCCCGAGCCCCAGTAGCGTCTCCGTCAGGTGCGAGCCGATGAAACCGGCCCCGCCCGTCACCAGCCACGCCCGCGCTCGCGCGCGCAGCTCGTCACGAAGTTCGTCCCAGGCTCGTGCCGTGTCGTCGCTCATAGTCGCCAGTACTCGATCTCGTCGGGGAGTTTGTCTGCGTCCAACATGCCCCGCACGTCGACGGCCACGCGCAGGGGCGGCCGCGCCAGCTGGGCGGCGAGTTCTCCGAAGGCCGCGTGGGGCACGGCGCAGACCAGGGCCTGCGCGCCCGCGAGGGCCTCGGCGTCGACCAGCTCGATGCCGTAAGCCCGCTTGGCCGCGGCCGCGTCGGCCACCGGATCACACACCTGCACGCGCGCGCCGTGGGCGGCCAGCTCCGCGACGATCTGCGGGACCATCGAGTTGCGGACGTCACGGACGTTCTCTTTGAAGGTCAGACCGAGCACCGCGATGCGGCACTGCGAGACCGAGAGCCCCGCCGCACACATGCGCTTGATGGTCTGCCGCGCCACGAACTCGCCCATCGAGTCGTTGATGCGTCGACCGGCCAAGATCACCTGCGGGTTGATGCCGACCTCTTGGGCCCGCATCGTCAGGTAGTAGGGATCCACGCCGATGCAGTGCCCGCCGACCAGGCCGGGAAAGAAGCGTAGGAAGTTCCACTTGGTGCCGGCTGCGGCCAAGACCTCGTGGGTCGAGATGCCCAGGCGCTCGAAGATCACGGCGCACTCGTTCATCAAGGCGATGTTCAGATCGCGTTGCACGTTCTCGATGACCTTCGAGGCCTCGGCGACCTCGATGGAGCTCGCCCGGTGTACGCCCGCCGGTACGATGCGTCCGTAGAGCTCACACAAGAGCTCCAAGGTCGCCTCGTCTTGGGCGCCCACGACTTTGACCACGCCTTCGAGCCCGTGCTGCGGATCTCCGGGATTGATGCGCTCGGGCGAGTAGCCCAAAAAGAAGTCCTCGCCGCAGCGCAGGCCGGAGGCCGCCTCGAGTTGGGGACCGCACAGCTCGCGCGTGAGGCCGGGGTAGACGGTGGACTCGTAGACCACCACATCGCCGCGCTTCAGCTGGGCGCCGACGGTGGCGTTGGCCGCCCGCAAGGGCCCGAGGTCCGGGCGCTTGGCCGCGTCGACCGGCGTGGGGACGGCGACCACGTAGACCTGGGCGTCGGCCAAGGCGGCCGGGTCCGCGCTCAAACTCCAGTCGAGATCGGCCAGGGCCGCGTCGGGCATCTCCCCCGTGCTGTCGTGGCCCCGGCGAAGGCTCTCGATGCGCTCGCGGTCGATGTCGAAGGCGATGGTCCCCGGGTAGGCTCGCGCAAAGGCCGCTGCGACGGGCATTCCGACGTAGCCCAGGCCGACGACCGCGATCCGCCGCTGCATGCGGGCAGCATCCGAGAAGGCGGGGCGCAGCGCAAGCCGCTGGCGCGCCGGCGGTGATAACGTGACACGCCCCATGGAACGGCGGCGACGCGACGCGACCCTCTGGACGCGGGGCTTGTGTCTGCTCGCCGTGTGCGGGCCCGCACTCGCCTTGGGCGGCGTGCATCCGCTCGTGGTGCCTGCGCTCGGGGTCGTGGTGCTCGCCTGGATCGCCGCCTCGTGGCGGCGCGCCGCCCGGTGGCCCCGGGGACTCGCGGCCCTGCTGGCCCTGGCCGCCTTCACCTTGCTGCCCGCCTTGCCGATGCCGCCCGGCCTCGTGCATCTGCTCGCGCCGCGCGTGGCCGCGAGCGTCGACGCGGCGTGGCCGGAGCTCGGCGGGGCCTGGCGGCCGCTCTCCGTCTTCCCGGCCGCGACCAGCCTCGAAGCGGCGCGCCTATGGATCTTGGCCGCGATCGTGTGGGCCGCGGCGCAGATGCCCTGGCGCGAGCTCGCCCGGGCCATCGCAACTTGCGGCTTGCTGGTCCTCGCGCTCGGCCTGGCCCAGCTCGCCTTGGACCTGGACGCGATCTACGGGGTCTACGCGCCGCTCGCTCGCCCCTCGAGCTCGGCCCTCCTGACGAGCTTCGTCAACCCGAACCACCAAGCGGGGCTCTTCTTGCTCTCGAGCTTCGCCGCGGCCGCCTTGTCGCGGGCGCACATCGACGCCATCGAGCGCGTCGACACCGGCGCCATCGCCTGGGCGATCGCCAGCTTGGCCCTCGCCGCGGGCGTGATCCTCAGCGCCTCGCGAGGCGCCGTGATCGCGGGCCTGGTCGGCGTGGCGCTCGCGTGGGTGATGGCCCCGCGCAAAGACGGTCGACCGCGCTTGATGCTGTGGCTGGCCCCGGCGGCCATCGCCCTCGGTGGCGTCTTCGTCGCCTTGCTCCCCGGCCTGGCCACGAGCTTGGCGCCGCTGACGAGCCACGAAGACGCGACGAGCAAATTCGAGACCGCCTGGCGGGCGATGGAGCTGGCCAAGGACATGCCTTGGTTGGGCAGCGGGCGCGGGACGAGCATCGATCTGCTCGCCCTGGTCGGTATCCAAGGCGTCCCCGTGAACACCCACCTCGAGGTCGCCCCCGCGCTTTGGGCCCTCGAGTGGGGCCCGGTCCTCGCGCTGGCCCTCACCCTGGGCGCCGCCTGGTTGTGGTGGACATCTGCGCGACGGCGACGCGATGCCTCGCGCCTCTTGCTCGCCGGCATCGCCGCGTGGGGGGTGCACAATGGGGCCGACTTCAACTGGTGCTACCTCGGCACCACGGCCGCGGCCGCGGCCGCCTTGGGCGCTTGCCTACCGCGGCGCCAACCCGCCCCGCGCCGCGGCCCCGCCCTACTGGCTGCGGGCACCGTGCTCGCCCTCGCGCTCGCAGCCTTTGTGGCACCCCGCGCCGAGCTCTTCACCGACGCGACGGCCCCCGCCGCCGATCCCCTCGAGCAAGGCACGCGTCGTCCCCTCGATCCGCGGGCGCACCTTCGTGCCGCGCGCGAGATCCTCGCGGCGCCGAGCCGTCCGGCGGAACTCGAACGCGCGGCGGAGCACCTCACGCAAGCCCAGGCCCTTCGCCCCACCGTCGACGCCGCCTTGCTGCGCGCGAGTTGGGCGAAGCGGGTCGGCGACAGCGATGCGGCGGCCGCGGCCTTGGCCGAGGCCTGGACGCGAAGTCAGCCGCGCAAGCGAGGCGAGCTGTTGCCCTGGCTGACCACGCAGCTGGATCCGGCCACACGCCTCGCCTTCGCCGCGCGGCCACCCGCCGACTTCGACGCCCTCTTGCGCAGCCTACGGGCCCTCGATCCCGACACGGCCGAGGCCCTCGCCTTGGCGCGGCTGGTCCACGCGGTGGACGACCCGGCCGCCTTGCGAACGCTCACGACCGTGGCCATGAAGGGCGAAGATCCCAGCCGCGCCTTGGGCTTCGCCCAGCGCTGGCGCCTCGCGGATCCCGACGATGCCCTCGCCCACGCGACCTGGGCCCGGGCGCGCGCCGCCTACGAAATCGAGGACCAGCCCGGTCGCGCCCTCGAGCTCGCGCTGGCCGGCCTCGCCGCTCGCCTGCCCCCGGGCGGTTTTGGCCGCGACGCCAGGCTGCGCGAGCCGGGTTGGATCCTCGACGCGCGCGCCCAGCTGCAGCTCACGCGGCGGCCGCCTCGCCCCGACGGCCTGCGCGAGTGCCTCGCGGAAGTCCGCGCCGCCCTCCCGCACGAGGAAGACGAGGCACTGCGTCGCCGACTGCGAGCGCGTATCGTGGAGCTCGAGGCCGCCTTGCGCGAGCCCGCGACGCAGCGAAGTCCCCCACCGCCCGCGCCCCGACCATGAAGCCGCTTCGGATCTTGCGCTTGATCTCTCACCTCGGCAGCGGGGGTACCGAGCGTCAGTGCGCCGAGCTCTTGGGCCCCCTGCTCGAGCAAGGTCCGGCCTTGGGCGTCGAGGTGGAGCTGTGCACCTACTGGAACAAGCCGCACCTGCACGCGGTGCCGGCCGAATTGCGCTGGCATCGGATCGATCGGGAGGCCAGCGTCGTCGGGCTGGCCAAAGCCGAGGCGCAGCTGGCCTGGTGTCTGCGGCGGGGCCGTTTCGACGTCGTCCACGCGCTTTTGTGGCCCGCCGCCGCCTTGGCCTTGCCCGTGCTCCCTCGCAAGACGGCCCTGCTGACCTCGATTCACTCCTCCGAGATCCGCATGCGGCCCGGCAAGGGCGCCGCCTTGCGGGCGATCGGCTTGCGCAGCGACTTGTTGGTGTTCAACAGCGCGCCGGGGGCCTCGCGTCTGCGTCGGCGCTTTGGTGTCCTGCCCTCGAAGGTACGCGTGCGTGGCAACGGCAAGCGTCCCTTGCCTCCACCCGACTACGAGGGGCGCGAGGGCATCGTCTGCGTCGCGCGCATGGTCGACTCCAAGCGGCAAGCGCTCTTGCTCGAGGCCTGGGCCCAGCTCGCCCCCGACACCCGGCCGCCACTGACCTTCATCGGACGAGACACGGACACCGGAGAGTTCGCGGCGCGTGCCCGTGAACTGGGCGCCCGCACCTTGGGTGAGGTCGAAGACCCGAGCGTCCATCTTTGCCGCGCCGCCATCGCCTGCCTCCCCACCGACCACGAGGGCATGCCCAACGCCGTCCTCGAAGCCTGGAATGCGGGCGCGAGCGTCCTGGCCTCGGACGTGGTCGGCGTTCGAGAGCTCGTGCGCGCGGACGAAGACGCGCGACTGGTCGACAACGAGATCGAGGCCTGGCGCGAAGCCCTCGCCGCCCTCATCGCCGACACCGAAGCCCGCCAGCGACTCGCCCGTGCGGGACGCGCCCGTCTCGAAGCCGACTTCGAGCTCGACGCGGTGGCGCGCGATTGGGTCAGCCTCTATCACGAAGCCCACCGCAACCGGCGAGGCTGAGCCGCTCGTCGCTCAACCCTCGTCGCCGTCGCTGCCCGCGAAGTGGGCCTCGATCCGCGCTCGCTTCGCCGCCGGATCCAAGCCCTTGGTCTCCAGGCTCTTGGCGGAGGCGCGCGCGCGGTACTCGTCCAAGGTGGCGATGACCTTGGCCGGCGCGCCCGCAACAACCCGCTCGGCCGGCACGTCGCGGGTCACGACCGATCCCGCCGCCACCAGAGCCCGCCTCCCGATCCGCACGCCGGGCAAGATCACCG
>JAUIJR010000361.1 GCA_030431075.1 Polyangia bacterium
TCTACCGCATGCTCACCGCCGGCCGCGGCTCCTTCAAAGAGGTCTTCTTTCGTCCGCCCCCCGAGCGCTCGATCATGGGCTCGGCCACCCACCTGTTGATGGAGGCCGCCCGCCTCATGGACGAAGGTGGGCTCGAAGCGGCGGCGGGCATGCCCGCCCCGGTCGACGACGAGGCCTCCTTCGCAGATCTCAACGAACCCGACGAGGAGATGCTGCCCGGCGAGACCCCGCCGAGCTCGCACTCGGGCGAGGACGAGCTCTTGCTCGTCGACGACGACGACGAGGCGCCGGTGCCGACCCCGGCCGCACAGCCGAAGGTCGCCAAGCCGCCGACGATCCCGGGCGGCGGTCCGATCTCGCGACCGGCGTCGAAACCGGCTTCCAGTCCCGCTTCGAAACCGGCTTCCAGTCCGGCTTCCAGTCCGGCTTCCAGTCCGGTCGTGCCGCCGCCCCCGCCCAAGGTCGGCAGCGCCGCCGTCCCGCCGCCGACCCCCGGCTCGAGCAAGCCGGCGGCCAAGCCCAAGCCCCCGCGTGTGTCGCCGCCGCCACCGCCCGTGGCCGCGCGCCCGGCCCCGCCGCCCGCCTCGGCGCCGTCGCGTGCCGCCGCCCCTTCGGCCAGCCAGTCGATGAGCGGCAACCTGCTCGACGACCCGGAGATGCGCGAGCTGATGCTCGGCCAGTTCTTCGAGTTCGATGGCGTCGACGGGGCCGCGATCATCTCGAGCACGGGCAAGGTGCTCGCCGAGGACATGCGTGGCAACAGCTCGCTGGTGACCCTGGCCGGCTTTTACATGCGCGGCGCTGCCCGCATCGCTCGCGCGCTCGGCAACAATGTCTTCGACGGCGTGGTGGCCCGCTCAACCACCGGACAACAACTCGTCATGGTCTCGATGGGCGCAACCTCGGCCGTCTTGTCGGTCCGCGATGGCGTCGACCCCGAAGTCGTCCGTGACGAAGTGATGGATCTCGAAGGATGAGCATCTCGGTCCAAGGTCTCCTCGACATCCTCGATGTCATCGCCAATCTCCCCGGCTCGCGCGGGGCGATGCTGGCGACGGGCGACGGGGCCTTTGGTGAGGGCCAGCACAGCGGACTCGAGATGACGGTGGCCAACGACGTGGCCAAGACCGTGCGCCGCATGGTCGTCGCCTCGACGACGGTCGGCTCCCCCCTCGAAGACCTGGTCATCAACCTCGGCGCCGCGCGCATGATGGTGCGCCCCCTCGACGAGGACACCGCCTTGGTGATTCTGCTCGAGCGCGACGCCCAGTCGGGCCCGGTGCGCGAGCACCTCTCGCCCATCCTCGACACCCTGGATCGGATGCTCGGCACGCATCAGCCCGATCCCATGGACGCGCCGATGGTCTCGGCCCTCGACAACCCCGACGACGACATCGCCGACCTCGTCGGCGGTGAGCTCGGGCCGGTGCTGCGCCAGATCGAAGGCAGCTTTTCGATCTACGTGCGCCACCTCGGCGGCACGCCCGAGCAATCGGCCCAGATCATCAGCGAGCAGCTGCGCGAGTGGCTCTTGTGCTGCAACCCCTCGCCCTACACCTTGCCGCTGCTCCTCGACGGCTTGTCCCAGACGCTCAACGACGATCCGGCTGCGCGTGCCCAGTTCATGAACGACATGCAGCAGATCCTCAAGGACGCCGGCGTATGGCAAGCGACGAACGGCTGAAGACGCACATCGACGCCCAGCCGCCGCCCCAGCGTTCGAAACACGACTCGGTGCCCGCGGCGGTCGACCCCGTCGCCCGCGACATCGCCGACTTGGTGCTCGGCGCGATCCCCAGCGGCATCTTGGTGACCGACCCCGAGGGGATCGTGACCCTGGCCAACCCGGCCGCCGCGGGGATCTTCGGCGCGTGGCTCACGACCTTGACGGGCCGCCACATCACGCAGATCCGCGGCGAGCTCGAGGCGATGCTGTGGCCGACGGACAAAGGCGAGATCCTCTTGCTGGATACGTCGAGCCCGAGCGGCCGCGTGATCGGCTTTACGAGCCGCACCTTGCTGCGCAACGGCAAGCCCGAAGGCTCGGTGATCATCTTCTCGGACATCACGGACCACAAAGCGGAGCAGACGGCGGTGGCCCACCGGCGCCGCCTGGCCGACATCGGCCAGCTGGTGGCGACGATGGCCCACGAGATCCGCAACCCGCTGGCGGCGATCAACTCCCTGGGTCGTCTGCTGCAACAAGAAGAAGCGATCACCCGCGACTCGGAGACGCACCTGATCGTGTCGAAGATCCTGGACGAGACGCGCCGGATCTCCCGCCTGGTCGACGACATCTTGGGCTTCTCGCGCGAGCGCGCGCTGAACTTGGTGCAAGCGAATGTGGTCGAGCTGCTCGAGACGGTGGTCGGCGACATGCGGGTGCGCATGGCGGATGACCCGGTGCCCCTGACCTTGTTGGTCGACGAGAGCGCGCGCGAAGACGGACGTCATTGGCGCCTCGACGCGGAGGCGGGCCGCCAGGTGGTGGGGAACTTGGTGCGCAACGCGGTGCAAGCGGTGCAAGCTCGCGAGGACCGAGCGCCGCAGCACGCGGTGCGGGTCCGCCTCTCCCGCGAGGGCAACCTGCTGCGCATCGCGGTCGAGGACGACGGGACGGGGATCCCCGAGGCGAACCTGCCGCGCTTGACGGAGCCCTTTTTCACGACGCGCGTGGGCGGCACGGGCCTCGGGATGGTGGTGGCCGAGCGCCTCATCGCCCAGCACGGCGGCCGCCTCGAAGTCCGCTCGCAAGAGGGCGTGGGCACGACGATGTCGGTGCTGCTGCCCGCCTGAGCGCGCGCAAAAGCCACCGCAGATGGGCCTAGCGGCCCCCGCCAAACCCTTGACGGACCCCCAACCCTGGGGTAGGAAGCGTTCCCCCAAACACGCCCAGATAGCTCAGTCGGTAGAGCAGGGGACTGAAAATCCCCGTGTCGGCGGTTCGATTCCGTCTCTGGGCACCGCTGAAAGCCCTTCCAGCGAAAGCTGGGAGGGCTTTTGCTTTGCCAAGTGGGTCTCGAGGGTCGGGTGGGTCAGGCGGGTCTGGCCCACTTGGTGACCCACTCGTCGGGGCCGACTCATCCGCAGCGCGCTACAATTATTGCAGTGGTCCTCGCGTGGGCACCGAACCGGAACGACCCCGAGGTCTTCCACATCACTCACCTCGCCAACCTTCCCGGGATCATCGGCGCAGGTGGCTTGCACTGTGATGCCACGATGGCGAACCAAACCACTGGGCCGACTTCGATCGGCTCAACGTCGATTAAGCAGCGACGCCTGGCGTGGAGCCTCAATCTCACGGGAGCGGGAGCAGTTGGGGACTACGTGCCGTTCTACTTCTGTCCGCGGTCCGTGATGCTCTACAGCGTCTCGCGGGGTCACGCGGGATGGCGCGGTGGGCAGGATGACGTCGTACACCTGGTTTCCAGAGTGTCGAAGTTCTCGTCCACGCAATGCGTGTTCACCGACTCCAACGCGGCGACGGCATACCACAACGCGGCTTGGACGCTCGGATCTGTCAGCCTCGACTGGAACGCACTTCCGGAGACCGATTGGCGTGATCCCGCGGTCAAACGGGCCCGGCAAGCGGAGTTCTTGGTCCCCAAATTCGCCGCCTGGAGCGCCGTCGAGCGCATCGTTTGCCGGACCGACACCGCGATGAACAAGGTCCTAGCGGCCCTTCAGATCGCAAATCACCGACCGATCGTCGACGTCGATCCGAGGTGGTACTACTGATGCCGGTGATCGAGCTCGCGTCAGGCAACTTGCTTGAGGCGCCCGCGGAGGCCCTCGTCAACACCGTCAACACCGTCGGCGTGATGGGCAAGGGCATCGCTCTCCAGTTCAAGCGCGCCTACCCGGACATGTTCAAGGCGTACGCCGCCGCGTGTAAGGCCGGCGAATTGGAGGTGGGTTCCATGCACGTCTACGAGACCGGGCTCATCCACCCGCGCCTCATCATCAACTTTCCGACGAAGAAGCACTGGCGGCAGCCGTCGCGTGCCGAGTACATCCGGAGCGGCTTGGTCGCACTGCGACGAGAGGTTGAAGCGCGATCGATCACGTCGATCGCCATCCCACCGATTGGGTGCGGTGCCGGTGGCCTCTCGTGGGCGGTGGTGCGCCCGATGATCGAGAAGACCTTCGCCGACTTGGACGGTGCTCGCGTCTTCTTGTTCGCTCCGGGCCACACACCTGCGGCCAAGGACATGCCCAACCGGACCTCGCGACCGAGAATGACCCCGGGGCGGGCCGCCGTCTTGTCGCTCGCGGGTGCCTACCTCGAAGCTGGCCTCGAAGACCATCTAACGACGCTCGAGTTTCAGAAGCTCGCCTACTTCATGCAGCTCGCTGGAGAGAACCTGCGGCTGACGTACAAGCCCCACCACTACGGTCCGTATGCAGATGCGCTACGGAAAGTGCTCGAGGTCATGGAGGGCCACTTCATCAGCGGGCTCGGCGACGACGCTTCGAAGCCGGATGCGGAGATCGAGCTTCTTCCTGGTGCGCTCGAGGAGGCTCGAGCCGCACTCGGGGGCTCAACAAGAACCCGAGAGCACGTCGGTCGCGTGCTGGATCTGATCCATGGTTTCGAGGATGCGTATGGCCTTGAGCTTCTGGCAACGACGAGCTGGGTGATGTCCAGCGATGCCTTCGCCGGAGAGGCGGTGGACCAGGCTGTTCGCGCCGTTACCTCGTGGAGCGACCGCAAGGCTCGACTGTTCTCGGAGTCCCATGTTCAGGCCGCATGGGATCGCCTTCATGAGCACGCCTGGGCGCTCGGCAGGCGTGCTCGCGTCGCCGCCAACTAGAGCACATCTCATAGCCCTGCGACTTCTAAGTCCGCGGTTCCAGATCACTTCTCGGCGGAGATCGACGGCGATCAGGTTTTCTGACCTACCGTCGGGGTGGATCTCATCCAGAAGCAGTGGGAGGTTGATCTTCCCCGATCTGGTGGACTGGGCCTGCGCGGCGGCGACGGACATGATGCTCGATGCTCCCAGAGCCAGTCGGCGGCATCCGCCGGCAGCGCGCCGAGGGCGTCAGGTTCATCGAGCCCCAGGGGGCATGATGGGGTGATGGATGGCGAAGCCGCAGTTCGAGCAGACGTCCCCGAGCGATAGTCCATCACGTTGGATCTGCTCGGTCAGGTCGTTGCGGCACTGAAAGCAAGGGAACGCTTGTTCCCAAGCAGTTTGAGTTCGAGGAACATCGCGGATTTCCTTGTGGTCGAACTCGACCATCCATCGCCCGGTCTCTCGCTCGAAGAACACGACACCCGCGACCTCGATGTCCTCGACCTCGTCGGAGTCCATGTGGACGCTGAGGTCCATCCCCTCAACGAGCGCCAACTGGAGACGACACAGGTCTTCCAGCGAGCCACGGCGGTGAAGGTCGATGCACACCAGGTCCTGCGCGCGCGGTGACGTCTCCATCCCGTTGAAGTCAGCGTAGATGCGAGGTCGTGCTGGCGACATCGGGCTCGAGGCTACGTGGAAATGCGCGCTGGGCAAAGGCGCTCGACGATTCCCTAGTGGTGACCATCGCGCGTCGCGAACATGCCCGGACGGTACGGCCCGGGCTTCCACGGCTTCCCGTAGAGCACCGGGAACAAGTCGCGGAACATCTCG
>JAUIJR010000362.1 GCA_030431075.1 Polyangia bacterium
GACCGGGCTCGCCCAGATCCGTCCGCCCTCGGCCTCGTAGCTCCAGGCAACCGAGCCGTCGAGGCGCCACACCAAGATCTGGTTGCCGCGCGGCACGATGATCTCTTTCGCGCCGTCTCCATCGAGGTCGGCGACGGCGGCCGAGCCCAGCCAGGCCTCACGCCAGCGATTCGCCAAAGTGATCGAAAGCTCGGGTGCGGCTACGACCTCGCTGCCGGCGCTCCCCACATCGCAAGCCGGGGCGGTCGGTGGTTCGCTGCCCGTCTCGCCCGCGTCGTTGCCGGTATCTTCGCTGGCGGCGCCGCCCTTGCACGCCGCGAGCAAGATCAAGGGGAGCAAGCCGAGCGTCGAGAGCGCTCGCGCCCGAGGGCTTCGCCCGGGAAAATCAGTCGAGACACACACGCCAGCGATCATAGACGAGGCGCCGACCAAGCGCGCCGGTCCCCGCGGCGCCCGCTTGCCGCTACACTGCACCCGTGATCCTCGCCTGGCTGCGTTCACGGCGTCGCGCCGAGATCCTCGAAGACCCGATGCCCGAGGCCTGGCGCGCAGTTTTGGCCGATTGCGTCGGCCCTTGGGCCCGCTGGGACGCAAAAGCGCGCACCCGCCTCGAGCAGTTGGTGCAGGTTTTCGTGGCCGAGAAGAACTTCGAGGGCTGCAATGGCTTCGAGCTCGACGACGAGGTGCGCGTCACCATCGCGGGCCAGGCCTGCTTGTTGATCTGGGGGCACGATGACCACGACCTCTACCGCGACGTCGAGAGCATCTTGATCTACCCGAGCACCGTGGTCCCGCGGCGAAGCGGCGGCGGCATCTTCCCGCGCAGTATCGAAGAGGACTTGCACCCGGTGCTCGGCGAGGCCCACCGCGGCGGCCCGGTGATCTTGGCCTGGGACGCGACCGTACGCGGCGCCAAAGATCCCAAAGACGGCGTCAACTTGGTCTTTCACGAGTTCGCCCACAAGCTCGACATGCTCACCGGTAGCGCCAACGGCACCCCACCGCTCGAAGGTCGCGCCCAACGCCAAGCCTGGGCCGAGATCTGCGAGGCCGAGTTCTTGCGCCTACGCGAAGCCGCCGACGCCGGCCGCCGCAGCTTGCTCGATCCCTACGGCGCCGTGAACGAAGCCGAGTTCTTCGCCGTCGCCACCGAGCTCTTCTTCGAGCGCGGCGAAGCCATGCAACGCGAAGCCCCCGCCCTCTACGACGCCCTGCGCGGCTTCTACCGCCAGGACCCCGCGCAGGTGGACTGAGGCGGACGCCGCTCGCGCTCGGGTGTTTCGGTCCGGAAAGCGGACCGAAGCGCGGAGGGGCAGCCTGCGCTCGGGCTGTTCGGTCCGAAAAGCGGACCGAACAGGGGAGGGGCAAAGCGACGCCGCTCGCGCTAGGGCGTTTCGGTCCAAAAAGCGGACCGAAGGGGGGAGGGGCAAAGCGACGCCGCTCGCGCTCGAGCGTTTCGGTCCGGAAAGCGGACCGAAACGCGGGGGGGCAGCCTGCGCTCGGGCGTTTCGGTCCGAAAAGCGGACCGAACAGGGGAGGGGCAAAGCGACACCGCTCGCGCTAGGGCGTTTCGGTCCGAAAAGCGGACCGAAGGGGCGAGGGGCAAAGCGACGCCGCTCGCGCTCGAGTGTTTCGGTCCGGAAAGCGGACCGAAGCGCGGAGGGGCAGCCTGCGCTCGGGCTGTTCGGTCCGAAAAGCGGACCGAACAGGGGAGGGGCAAAGCGACGCCGCTCGCGCTAGGGCGTTTCGGTCCGAAAAGCGGACCGAAGCGCGGCGGGGCAGCCTGCGCTCGGGCGTTTCGGTCCGAAAAGCGGACCGAACGAGCGAGGGGCAAAGTGACGCCGGTCGCGCTTGGGCGGTTCGGTCCGGGAAGCGGACCGAAACGCGGGGGGGCAGCCTGCGCTTGGGCGTTTCGGTCCGAAAAGCGGACCGAAGGGGCGAGGGGCAAAGCGACGGCGTCGGCTCAGGACACGCCGGTCATGAAGGCGGCGGTGGAGTTCACCTTCACGCGGCCGGGGTCGATGATGTTGACGATGCTGGGGAAGGCGCGGCCGGGGGAGGGGCGGCCGAGGTCGTACTCGATGGGGTTCTCCATCGGGTTGCCGCCGGCGTCGGTGATGATGCGGACGCGGGGCTGGTTGATGGCCTTGGGGTTGGCCGAGGGGCCGACGACGACGCCCCACTGGCCGCTTTGGAACTCGACGACGGAGCCGGTGGGGATCAAGCCGATGGCGGCGACCAAGATGCGGCGCATGACTTTGTCGATGCCCGGGCGCTGAAGCACGGCGTGCAGAGCGTCGACGGGGGACTTGGGGGCCCGGGTGTCGCGGGGGGCGAGCTCGTCGAGCAAGGCCCGCACCATGCGAAGCAGGCGCGACTGCACCGTCGTCGGCAGGCGCTTGTTGTAGACGGGGCCGAGGCGCTCTTGCTGCTCGCCCCAGTTGGTCTCGTAGACCACGACGGCGCGCTCGGCCGAGAGCGCCGAGACGCCGCTGTTGGCGATGCAGATCGCCGAGGACATGGCCGGGAGCTCTTTGAGCTGCTCCGGGGTCAGCTGCACGAGTTGGCCTTTGCGCTCCGAGCCCGACATGCGAGCGCGCCCGACGTCCGACAAGAGGGCGGCCATGGCCAGGTGAGAGAGGGTCACGCGATCGTGCGTGATCTGGCGGCCGATGGTGATCACCAAGATGGCCGACTGCAAGGCGCGCCCGGCCGCGTCGCGATGCGCGTTGGCCATGGTCGTCATGCCCAGCAAGGCCGGGTCGCCCGTCTCGGCCAAGCTCACCAGGCGCTGGGCGATGCGCTTGAGGCGGACCGGCGCGGGGTTGGTGCCCTGGGAGATGCCCTCGAAGTAGGCGCGCAGCACCACGAGGGCCGAGGCGTAGAGGCGCAAGATCCGTTGCCGGGGTGAAAGCGCGGTCTCGGCGTCTTTGCGCTCGAGCTCGTTGTTGACCCGGCGCATGGTGATGCCAGGGAGCTTCGTCTCGAGCAGCAAGCCGCGCTTGTGCGGAGAGGAGAGCGCTTCGGCGAAGAGGGTCCCAAAGGCGCGCAGCTGGTCTTTGCTGATGTCTTTGTCGAAGCCGACCTCCGACACGCCGCACTTTTCGAGCAGTTGGGCGAGCTCGGTCGCGCACTCGTAGGTGCCGCGCGCCGCTTTGAGCAGCTCGCCCGAGACGAAGACCGTGTCGTAGACAAAGGTGACGGTCACCCGTGTGCCGACCAGTCCTGCGAACTCGAGGATCTGCTCGTGCGAGGTCTGCAGGGTCGTGACGACGGCCTCGTTGTCGGCCGCGTGGACGAGCATGTTCTTGCACACGCGGTAGACCGCGAGCACCACCTGCGCGCTGCCCTCGATGATGCGTTCGGCGTGGGGGTTCGACTCGAAACCCTCGGCCCCCGTCGACAGGTAGTCTTCGGTACTGGCGATGATCTTGTCTTCGTCGACGGCCATGGCGTGCAGGGGGAAAGGGGGGGAGCTCAGCTACGGGGCGGGGAGGGCATTTGCTCGCGGGTCTTGCCCGGCGGCGGAACTTCGGCGTCTTTGCGCTCACGCATCCAGCGGGCCTCGAGGGCACCGGCCGTGCGGTTGGCCGTTTCGCGCATGCGGCTGCTGTTTTTCCAGCGGCGCTTGGCCAGCTCTTGGAGGGCTTCGAGGGAGCTTTTTTGGGTGGCGATCTCGGCCAGGACCTCGGCCGCGATCACGCGCGTGTCCTCGTGGGACTCGTTGCTCAGCAGGCGCGCGTCTTCGACCAGCTCGACGCAGAGTTTCTCGGCGCGCCCGGGGGCCAGCGCCCCCACCGTGCGCAGAGCTTCGCGCCGCTCTTCGAGGTCGAGGCGGGGAAACTCCTTGGACTTGATGCGCATGACCAAAAAGGGCCCGGCCAAGAGCAGCTCGTTTTTCACCATCGCGCGCAGGGCCGACACGCGCACCGTCGGATCCGGGTCCTCGATGAGCTTGCGCATCTCTTCGCGGACGCGGGCGCCCGAGACCCCTTCGAGGTGACCGAGGGCCTCGACGCGCACGAGGGTATGGGGACTTTTGGTGGCCTCGGCCACCGCTTGTCGCCCCGCTTGTTCGGGGATGTTCACCAAGATGCGAACGAGCGCGACGCCGACGTTCTCGCTGACCTGGGGGAAGAGCTCGGTCATGGCGCGGATGTGCTCGGCGCCGTGGCGGGCGAGAAAGTCCATGACCGGCTGCACGACCCGCTCGTTCTCCTTGAACTTGTAAAAGCGCTCGAGGATCGGGGGAATGATCCGCGCGTCACAAAACTCGAAGAGCTTGGCGAGCTTGGGGTTGAGGACCTCGAGCTCGTCTTCGCTGCGGTGTGCGGCCGAGCCGACGAGCTCGGCCACCGTCTCGTGGGTCAACACGATCGAGCACAGCGCACGGGGGGCCGCGGGATCCTTGCTGACGCGCCCCATGCCTTGGCACAAGGAGATCACGAAGTGGGCGGCGGCGAAGGGCGTGAGCTCGGCCAGGCTGTCGACCGTGAACTGAAGGGGCTTGGCGACGCTGTCGCCCTCGCCGAAGCGCTCCGCGGCCAAGAATCCCTCGGACGCCGCATAGATGAAGCGCTGAGAGGTGGTCTGTGTCTTTTGCTCGAACTGGGCCGAGAGCACCTGCCGCGTTACGGGGTCGACGCGCATGCTCGACACCAAGCGCTCGGCTTCGGGGTTCGGCTTGTCGGCGATGACCAGGTTCGACACGCGCGCGACGGCCTCGGCCTTGAGGCGTTGTCCGGCCAGCGAGGAGAGCAGATCGGTCTGCTTCATCATCGCCGTGCCGCCCCCGCCGCCCGGCCCCGCCTGCGTACGCATGGAGCTCCACGCGTCTTGCAGGTTGTTCAAGTTGAGGTCCTGCGCTTGCTCGATGACCTCGTTTTTTTGGTACTCGAAGTGCTCGCGGTCGGCCTGGTCACCCTCGGAGAAGCTGTCGACCTCGAGCGAGAAGATGTGCTCGAAGTTGTTCTCCCACATCAAGGTGACGAGGTCGTTCTCGGGCGAGATGTTCCGAGGCTCGAGCGTCAGCAGATCGATGAAGCGCATGAACTCGTCGCGCGGGCAGCCCGGCAAGATGCCCATGACTTGCAAGCCGGAGGCGAAGGCGCGGTAGGGAATCTCCGAGTAGGGTTCGTCGGGCGCCCAGACCGTCTCATCGCCGACGTGAAAGGAGTAGGGCGAGGTGTTCCACAGCAAGCCGACCTCCGAGTTGATCAGCGCGTCGGCCATCACGTCGTAGAGCTGATCGAACTTGCGGATGTACTCGGGGTGGTGCTCGCCGTACTGCTTGCCGGCCGTGAGTGCGCGCTCGAGGTGGATGCAGACTTCGCGCGCGCCGTCGATGTCCTGGTCGCTCATGCGGACGACCTCGAGGCCTTCGATCTTCGTCATCGCGGCTTGGGCCGCTTCGGAGTCGACGCGAATGTCGTTCGGATCGAAGCTGATGTCGTCGACCTGCAGGTCGTCCATCGAGGCGACCTGGCCACCGCCGCCAAAGCCCGAGGGATCGACGGGCCCGTCGGGGGCCGGCGCTTTGGGGGCTTGCAGCTGCTTGAGCAGGTCGCGGATGTCGTTGATGACCTCCTGCGCGTCGCCGTAGCGCTGCGTGATGTCGTAGGCCAACATCCG
>JAUIJR010000363.1 GCA_030431075.1 Polyangia bacterium
ACGTGGTCGAGACCGTGCGCGCCAAGATGGCCGAAGGTCCCGTCGGCTACGCGCCGGTGCCCGGCTACCCGGCCTTGCGCGACGCGGTCGCGGCCGAGCTCTCCGCCTACCACGGACAAAAGTTCGGCCGCGGCAACATCTTGGTGAGCAACGGCGCCAAGCACAGCCTGGCCAACTTCTTTTTGGTCACGCTCGAGCCGGGAGACGAGGTCATCTTCCCGACGCCCTACTGGGTTTCCTACCCGGAGATGATCGGCTTCGCCGGCGGCAACTCGGTGATCGTCAAGACCAAGGCCGAAGAGGGGCTCAAGCTGACCCCCGAGGCGTTGGAGTCCGCCATCAGCCCCAAGACCAAGGTCTTGTTGCTCAACAGCCCGAGCAACCCCACCGGCGTCGGCTACTCGGCCGAAGAGGTGCGCGCGCTCGGAGAGGTCTTGCATCGCCACGCGCCGCAGGCCTGGATCTTGTGCGACGACATCTACCGCAAGCTCACCTACGACGGCTACACGCACGCCTCGGCCTATCGCGCGCTCGAGGGCGTCACGGATCGCATCATCTTGGTCGACGGACTCTCGAAGTCGCACGCGATGACCGGCTTTCGGATCGGCTTTTTGTGTGCGCCCAAAGAGATCATAGATGCCGCCAACGCCGTGCAGGGCCAGACCACATCGGGCGCCGCGACCCCGAGCCAGTGGGGCGCCATCGCGGCCATGGACGAGGCCAAATGCGCGGCCGAGCTCGAGGCGATGCAGACGGCCTTTACGCGCCGGCGCCGCCTCATGGTCGACGGTCTGCGCGCCATCCCCGACGTCGAGCTCATCGAGCCCAACGGAGCTTTTTACTGCTTCGCCGACTTCGGCAAGTACATGGGCTGGCGTGACGAGATCGAAGACGACATCGCCTTCGCCACCTGGATGCTCGAGAACAACTTGGTGGCCACCGTCCCCGGGAGCGCCTTTGGTGCGCCGGGCTTCTTGCGCCTGAGCTTCGCCACCGACGACGCCAGCATCGAAAAGGGCCTCGCCCGGATCGCCGATGCCTGCAAGTCCCTGCGCGCCTGAGGCCCGCGCTTGCCAAGGCGCGAGCCACCGCGCAAGCTGGGCACGCCGATGATCATCGAAGTCGAGCAAGGGCGGCGGGCGACCGTCGACCAGATCCGGGACCTGGCCGCGCGCTTTGGCAATCGCGTCGAGTCCATGGGAGGGCAGGGGGTCTACGCCTTGCTGCACATCGTGGGGGACACCCGCGAGTTCTCGGCCCGGGCCGGCTACGTCAAGAGCCTGCCGGGCGTGCGCCGGGCCTGGCGCGTCTCGGCCGACTACAAGAACATCGCGCGCACCGTCACCGACGACGCCGGCAACGCCATCCCGCGTCCGCGTCGGGAAGTCGCGGTCAAGGGGCTCGACGGTATCGAGCGCCGCTTTGGCGGCGCGCGGCCGCATCTTTTCGTCGCGGGGCCCGACTCGGCCCAGACCCTCGAGCAGACCCTGGCCATCGCGCGGGCCATCAAGGCCATGGCCGAGAAGCTCGACATCCTCGACCGGGTCATCTTGCGCGGGGGCGCCTTCAAGCCGCGCTCCTCACCGACCTCGTGGCGTGGCCTGGGCATGAAGGGCATCGCCATGCTCGACGCGGCGCGCGAAGAGACGGGCATCCCCTACGTCACCGAGGTCATGGACCTGAACTTGGTCGACGAGGTGGCCGCCCACGCCGACATGCTGCAGATCGGCACCCGCAACGCCCAGAACTTCGACCTGCTCGAGGTCGTGGGCCGCGCCCAAAAGCCCGTCATCTTGAAGCGCGGCTTTGGCAACGAGGCCAAAGAGTGGTTCTTCGCCGCCGAGTACATCGCGAACCAAGGCAGCTTGGACATCGTGCTTTGCGAGCGCGGCATGAAGACCCTCTTCACCAAGGGCGGCTACTGCCGCAACCAGCCCGACCTCAACGTCATCGACCACGCGCGTCGCCAGACGATCTTGCCGGTGATCTTCGACCCCAGTCACGTCGCCGGTGACCACACCATCGTGGCGCAGAACCTCTTGGCCTCGGTGGCGCACGGCGCCGACGGCAGCATCACCGAGACCCTGCACGACGAGGCCTTTCGGGTCGAGCAGCTGTGCGACGCCGAGCAGGCGCTGCTGATGGATCGCTACACCCGCGCGGTCGAGGCGGTGCTCGCCTTCGAGTCCGCGGTCAAACCCCACCTCGACGCGGCCAGCGGCCCACGCGGAAAGGTCAGCTAGCCATGCAGTTGAAGTGCCCCACCTGCGCCAAAGAGCTCGAGGTCGCCGAGGACCACCCGAGCCGTCCCTTTTGCTCGAACCGCTGCAAGATGGCCGACCTCGGCAAGTGGCTCGACGGCGAGTTCGTCATCTCGCGCCCCATGACGGTGCAAGAGGCGATCGAGTCCGACTACGACGACGCCTGAGGCGCCCCCCTCAGTCTCGGGCCTGTTGCAGGTACTCGCGCGCCCGCACGAGCTCGGCCGGCGGCCGCGAGCAGCCCCCGGCCTTGTAGACGCGCGCTTGGCCGCCGGGCCAGCTCGCGACCAAGAAGTACATGAAGCCCTGCGTCGAGTCGAAGGGGTCGAAGCGCTCGCTCCAGGTCAGCTGCTCACGGCGGCATAGACGCTGCCCGTCGCCATCGAAGATCTCACCGGAGTTGAGCTCGATGCGAAGCGTCACCGGCGGTGGCGCTCGCAGGGCACGGCGGTGGGCGGCCAGGGCAGCGAGGGTGCCGGCCAAGGCGAGGACGGCGACTCCGGTCAAGATCGCGGCGGCGCTGGTGTGGGCCAGCGCGAACTGGACGGCCGCGTTGATCGCCGCGATCAAAAAGAGCCCGCCCGCGATCAGCAAGACCAAGGCCCGGCCCCGGGGGCGGCGGGTACACACCAGGGCCTCGCCCTCGCGATGGATCTCGAAGCCGCAGCTATGCAGGGCCACGGGCCTACGATGCCGTGCGTCGGCGCGCTTGGCCAGTGCGCCTCAGCCCATGGGTCCGAGCAAACTCAGCGCGAACCAGCCGCGCGGGTCGTGCCAGGTTCGAAGCTCGCGCAGGCCCGCGGCCTCGGCGATGCCGCGCATCCTCGCGTCGGAGTACTTGTGCGAGTGCTCCACGAAGAGCTCCTCGCCCGCCTCGAAGTCGAAGCGTCGGTCACCGATCTGGATCGTCTGAGCCTCGCGAGGGCGCAAGGAGATCCGGATGCGCTCGTGCTCGGGCTGCCAGCGGGTGTCGAGCGCAAAGGCCTCCGGGTCCACGTTCGCTCCGAGCTCGTCGCGCACGCGGACCAAGAGGTTGCGAATGAAGGCCTCGGTCACGCCGCGCGCGTCGGCGTAGGCGGGGACCAGCACGTCGGGGGACTTGATGCGGTCCCAGCCCAAGAGCACGAAGTCCTGGGGGCGCAGGGGCGCGGCAAAGGAGGCCAAGAGGCGTTGCGCCTGGGCGGGCTCGAAGTTGCCGATGGTCGAACCCGGGAAGTAGATGACGCGCGCACCCGCCTCGCTCAGCGGGGCTCGCAGCTCGAAGGGGCGGGTGAAGTCCGCCTCGACTGCGTGGACCCAAGTGCTCGTGAAGCGAGCGCTCAGGTCTTCGACCGCGTCGCGTAAGTGGGCGCCAGAGATGTCGACCGGCAGGTAGGCGAGCGGGTCCTCCAGGGCTTCGAGCAGCAGGCGAATCTTCGTGGTGCTACCCGCGCCCGGCTCGATCAGAGTCGCGTTCGGGCCGATCGCCTGTGCGATGCATCCGGCGCGGTCCCTGGTCAGCGCGAGCTCGGTGCGCGTGGGGTAGTACTCGGGCAGCTCGCAGATCTCGTCGAAGAGCTCGGAGCCGCGGCGGTCGTAGAGGTACTTGCAGGGGATCGACTTGGGCGTGCCGGACAGGCCGATCAGGAGGTCCTCGCGGAAGCTGCGCGGCTTGGCGGGCTGGGCCGCGGGCGCGGCGGCGTCGGAGGAGATCCCGGGAAAGAGAAGGGGCGTCGGGGCGAAGCGGAGCTTGGGGGCATTCATCGCGCGGGAGGGGGACCATGCCGCCGAGGCTCCACCGCGTCCGGGCGAAAACACACGTGCATGCGTCGCGGGGAGCCTACGCAAAAAGGGCCCCGAGGTTTCCTCGGAGCCCCTCTTGGGTGGGAGTGATGTGAAGGCCGAGCGCTACCAGGCCATCTCGAGGATGTCGCCGGTCTTGGCGTCGACGCGGACGCGCTCTTGGCCCTCTTGGACCTGCCAGACCAGCGCATCGGCCTCGGCGTCGAAGGTCAGCGCGGCCTCACCGCTTTTGCCACCGAGCAGGTCGGTGGCCTCGGTCACGGCCTGATCGCGCGAGAGGAGCGTGGCGTCGATGCTTTGGACATCGGCCGAGACGACGGCCACAGGAGCTGGCGCGGGTTGCGCGGCCAGCCAAACGCCCGCAGGCGCGGTGACGAGGAGCAATACGCCGGTGAACTTGCTGAACATGGTGCCTCACTCGGACGGGGTTGGGGCTGGGCCCTGTGACCGCCTGTAACCTTACTGTAGCACTGGGGTCACGATGGCGAAGCAAATCGAGCTTTTCCGAGCGAGAGTTCACAAATAACAAAACTAACACCAATGGATAAACGAAAAGGCCGCCCCGGAGGGCGGCCCAAGCTCGAGGGGTTCTCGAGGTGTTCTCGAACTACGGGGCGTAGTTGATCCAGCTGGCTTGGGTCCAGTCCTCGCTGGCACCCGGCTCGACGGCACCGGCGTAGTCGGTGGCATCGAAGCCAGAGGGCAGGGTCTGACCCGCACCCGCGGCGGCCGAGCTGGCGGCGGGGGCGATGTTGGGCGAGCCCCAAGCGGCCGAGGGAAGCTCGGCGTCGGTGCCGATGACGACGCCCGCGCCCATGGCGATCCAGTCCTGGAGGTCGGTGCCGGTCCAGGTGGCGTCGCTTCCGGTGTTGAAGGGGGTCGCGCCATTGCCCCAGATGAGGTCACCGGCGAAGGCCAGGTTGCCGGCCTCGGCTTCGGCCTGGGTCTCGGGGTGGGTCAGCAGCACGGCCTCGTTGGTCGTGTTGGTGATGATCGAGTTCCAGGTCTGGCCGTTGGTGCCCTCTTTGTAGGTGATGCCCTTGGACTTGTCGCCGCCCGAGCCCGAGCCGACGCAGGTGGCGTTGGCCACGATGGGGGCGGTGCGGGGGGTGGCGGTGAAGTCGTCGCCCTGGTTCGAGATCTCGAAGCAGTTGTCTCCGATGCTCGGGTCCTGGTGGATGAAGACGTGCTGGAGGTTGCCGCCGAAGCCTTGGTCGATGTCGAGGCTGTCGTCGGCGGCGCCGGTCACGACGAGGTAGGAGGCGTCGAAGCCACCACCGAACCACTCGATGCCGTCGTCCTGACCCATGTGGGATTGGACGTGGTCCATGGTGGTGGCGCTGCCACAGGCGTAGAAGGTGATGCCGTTGAGCTCGTTGCCGTCGGAGATGGCGAAGCCGGCGTACTCGACGCGGACGTACTGCAAGGTGCCGCAGTTGTGCGCGGCGTCGTCACCACCGTAGGTCGGGGCGTTGACGAAGCCTTCGGCCGTGCCGGGGGCGCCGAGGTTGGTGGGGGCGTCGCCCAAAAGGACGAGGCCACCCCAGTCGCCGCGGGCGGGGCTGTCGGAGTTCGAGGTG
>JAUIJR010000364.1 GCA_030431075.1 Polyangia bacterium
TCACCCTCTACCCGGGCATGCGCTTGACCTACAACGCGCTGCGCTTCAAGCGGATGGCCGTCGATCCGCGGCTGCGCCTGCGCTACGACCTGAGCGACAGCTTGGCGATCAAAGGCGGCCTCGGATCCTTTTCGCAGATCCCCGACATCTTCGAGTTCAGCTCCTCGTGGGGCAACCCGCGGATCGGGCTCGAGCGGGCCATCCACACCAGCGCCGGGGCCGAGAAGCGCTTCGACACCATCGACCTGAGCGTCGAGGTCACCGGCTTTTACAAGTACATCTACGACCTCGCGCGCCCGAGCCGCGAGCTCCTGCTCGACGAGACGGGGACCTTCGCGCCCGAGCGATTCGCCTCGACCGGCGACGGACACATCTTTGGCGCCGAGTTCTTGCTGCGCAAAGACTTGAGCAAGCGCTTGTTCGGCTGGGTCAGCTACACCCTCTCGAAGTCGATCGACCGGCCCACGCCCCAGGACCCCTTTCGCCCCTTCGTCGCGGACCAACCCCACATCCTCACCGCCATCGCGGTCTACAAGCTGCCCTACGACTGGCAGATCGGCGGCCGCTTTCGCTTGGTCAGCGGCAACCCGACCACGCCGATCACCGACGGCATCTACGACGCGAAAGACGACGAGTTCTTCCCCGTGCAGGGTCCGGAGAACTCGGACCGGCTCCCCGTCTTTCATCAGCTCGACTTGCGCGTCGACAAGAAGTGGGTGTTCAAGTACCTGCTCGTGAACCTCTACTTGGACGTCCAAAACGTCTACAACGCGCGCAACATCGAGAGCTGGAACTACAGCTACGACTATCGGCAGCGCACCGGGCTGGCCGGCTTGCCGATCATCCCGAGCTTGGGCGCGCGCCTCGAGTTCTAGCGGCGCGGGCGCGCGTGCCTGGCGGCGGCGCTGGCGGCTCGTTCGGGGGGAGGGCGCGCCGTGAGCTGTCGCCTTTTCGGATCGGGGGCGCGCGGATTAGCCTTCGGCATGCCTTGCTTGCCGTCTGCGAAAAGAGCGCGCTTTTGTCTGCTCCCCTTGGTCTTGTTCGCCTGCACGAACGGCGGCGCGAGCGAGGACGGAGAGAGCGGCGAGTCGAGCGGCACCGAGAGCGGCGAGACCGAGAGCAGCGAAGGCGAGAGCGGCGAGACCGAGGAGAGCGGCGAGACGGGGGCGGTCGATCTCTTCGACGGCGATCTCGAGATCGTCCAGTACGAGACCCAGCCGATGGTGGCCGACGTCATCGTCCACCTGACGGCCGAGGGCGCGGGCGCGCAACTCGAGGTCACGCATCCTTTCGATCCGGGCGTTCGCATCGCGCGACTCGAGGGCGTGGGCGACGACATGAACCCGCACTACCGTTTGCGGGGTATGGCGCCGGCCACCGCCCACGGCGTCGACGTCGTGGCGACTCTCGACGGCAACGAAGACGCGCAACAAGTCCAGTTCACCACCGGCGCACCCTTGCCTGGCTTCGTCCCCAGCTTCGACGTCACCGTCAGCGGGGATCCGGAGCCGGTCTACCGACTCATGGACTGGTCGAACTTCGGCGGCATGGGAGCGCCGCCCGTCGGCTTGATGCAGCTCGATCCGCAAGGGGTGACGCGCTGGTACATCGGACGCACCAACACCATGTTCGGGCCAGCGGCGACGATGGCCGGGGTCGAGTTGCTCGACGACGGCACCGTCTTGTTCCAGCAAAATGGCATCAATGAGATCGTCGACGAGCTCGGGGAGACGGTCGCCAGCTACGACCCGGCCGACGTGCCCGGGGACTCCCTGTACCACCACGACGTCACCTACCTGCCCAACGGCAACGTGTTGGCGCTCGGATACGAGTACACGGACGCGGAGTATCCTCCGCCCGAGGGCACCTTGCACATCTGCGGGGATCACCTCACCGAGTTCAACCCCCAAGGCGAGGTCGTGTGGCGTTGGTCGAGCTTCGAGCATCTCGACACCTCCCGCCGACGCGAGGGTTTCGACGCCGCCTTCCCGCCGCTGATCGATCCCGACACCAACGAGCCCTCGAAGGATTGGACCCACGGCAACGCGGTAGTCTACAACCCCGACGACGACTCGATCTTGTTGAGCCTGCGCCACCAGGACTGGATCATCAAGATCGACCACGAGACGGGGGACGTGCTGTGGCGCCTGGGCGACGAGGGGGACTTCGCCTTGACCGAGGGCAGCTGGTTTTTTCACCAGCACTCGCCGCAGTGGCAGCCCGACGGCAGCTTGCTGCTCTACGACAACGGCAACGGAAACCCCTACGTGACCGTCGACGGCTGGTTCTCGCGGGCCGTCCGCTACTCCATCGACGAGATGACGATGGAGGCGGCCGTGGTCTGGGAGGACGACGCCGAGGATTTTTTGTCCGAGGCGATGGGCGACGCCGACCGCATGCCGGGCGGCAACATCTTGGTGGCGGACTCGGCCATCGGGCTCAACGAGGGCGGGCAGTTCATTCACGCCACGATCCGCGAGCTCGACCCGGAGGCGACGCCGCAGCGGCAGTGGTCCTTCACCACCGAGGTGGGGCGCTTCATCTACCGGGCCGTGCCCACCGAGCGTCTCGTCGGCGAAGCGGCGCCCTGAGGGGCGGCGCCTACCCGCCGCCGAACTCGTAGGCGTTGTAGACCTCGAAGTCGGCGGGATGCGGCGCCGGGATCTCGATGAAGCCCACCGGATCGACGCCGTCGATCTCGCCGCGCTCGATCCGACAGTCCGGTCGACAGCGCAGGGTCTCCATCCAGTGAAAGCGCAGGCGCACATGCGCTCGTGGGTCGCTACCTCGGACCCGCAGCGAGTTGGTGTCGACCTCGATCCGCCCGCCGCCGGCCTCGATCAGCTGCGGCTGGATCCTGGTCTTGAAGATCTTCGTCCAGCCGATGGTGGCGACGAGCTCCAGCTCCGGGTTGGGCACCTTCCACAGCCAATGGTTGGGTTCGGGGACGACCACCCATCCGACCGCGTAGGTCTCGAAGTAGGCGCGCAGCTCGGCGGGCGTGGCGATGCCCTGGGGCCGTCGGCGAAAGAAGTTTGCCCAGCTGTGACCCACGTTGCGGTGGGTGAAGCCGCCGAGCACCTGGGCTTTGGTCTGCCAGGCCAGCTCCTCGCCGTAAAAGGAGATCTGGACCAGCCAGCGGCTTTGACCGTCGTCGTGCTCGCGTACCCAGTCGATGAGCGCCTCGTCAGGCATGATCAAGCCGTAGCGAAAGGCGTTCGGAGTGATGTAGCCGTCGGCGCCGAGCGGGCTCGCCTGGCCGTCGACCGTCTTGGCCACGGCCGGCAGCTGCTCGGGCATGAAGTAGGTGATGTCGCGCGTGAGCTGTTGTCCGGCCGGGAGCAACAAGACCAAGGTCAACAAGCTGGCCGGTGTTCGCCAGCCGCGCTCGCGCAAGGCGGCGACGCCCTCGACCGCGAAGCTCGCCGCCGGCAAGACGGCCAAGAAGGCCGCGGGCAAGACGAAGCGATAGGGCTGGATCTGTTGGGTGGCCGAGAGGTAACCGCCGAGGTAGGCGAGCACCAACATGCCGCCCAGGCTCACGCGCAGGCCCGGCGCCCGCGAGTCCCCGCGCTGCGTCCACAGCCACAAGCCGACGAGCCCCAGCCCCCAAGCCAAGAAGCGAAAGCCGGTGCGCGTGCCCAACAGCCCGCTGGTCTCGGGGTTGAGCAGCAAGCTGGCGTAGTCGGCGAACAAAAAGCGCAGCCCGCTTTGGCCGTAGTAGGCCGAGTCCAAGATGTAGTGCCAAAAGCGCGCCGCGTTGAGCAGCCACCAGGCGTTCATGGCCAAGGTGATCCCTGCGATGGCGAAGACCCACGCGCGTCCCTTGCGATCCAGGCTCGACCACGCGCGCCAAAACCAAACGAGCATGCCCGGCGCGAGCATGAAAAAGACGTAGGGGTGGATGAGGTGGGCGAGGCCCAAGCTCAGCCCGCACACGAGCGCCCACCCGACCCGCCGCGACTCGAGGTAGCGCCAAAAGGTCACCAGCGGCACCAAAAAGAAGACCGCGCCAAGGTCGTAGGCGACCATGCCCGCCCACCAGCACCAGTGCGAGAAGGAGTCGAAGTACCAAAGGCCGATCCCCAAGGCGACGGCCACCAAGCGCGCGGCCGGGACCAAGCGCAAGCACCACGCGGCGAAGAAGATCAGCCCGGGCACCGACAGATGCGTCAGCACGATGAAGCGGGTGTGCCCCTCTTCGACACTCCAGCCGATCTTGGTGCCGAGCCAGGCAAAGATCTCCCAGCCCTTGTTGTCGGCGTCGAAGATCGTCCCGGTGGGATGGCCGGCCAACAAAAAGGGGTCGTAGACCCAGCCCTCACCCCAGCCTTCGAGGCCCTCGAGCACTCGGGTCGTCTGGTTCATGTGGGTGGCGAAGTCCCCCATGCCCGAGATCGCGTCGGGGCCGGTCGCCATCTCCCACGACAAGTAGCGGCCCAAGAGCCACAGGTGCAGGGCGTAGAGGGCTGCGAAGCCGAGCCACATGGCCCAGGTCGCGCGTCGGCTCGAGTCGTTCACGCCCGCCCCCATCATGGCCTGACGCGGAGCCCTCGCCTAGACCCCGCGCGCAAGGGTAGATAGGGGCGTGGACACGGCCCGCGTGGAGCGGCCCTTGCGCGTGGTCTACGAGGACGCGCAGCTTCTCGTCGTCGACAAGCCGGCGGGCATGTTGGTGCATCGTGGTTGGGGGCGCAGCGAGATCACGGCCATCTCGGCCGCACGCGAGGCCACTGGTCGCTTCGTTCACAATGTGCATCGCCTCGACCGGGCGACCAGCGGCCTGCTCTTGATGTGCTTCGAGGCCGAGACCGCGCGCGCCTTGCAAGCGCAGTGGCCCGAGGTCGACAAGCGCTACTTGGCCTTGGTGCGCGGGCGCGTCGCCGAGCCCCAAGGCCGCGTCGACCACCCGATCCCGGGGCGCGAGCGTGGTCCGCGGGTCGCGGCCCTCACGAGCTGGCGACGCTTGGCCGCGGCCGAGAGCGCGCGCTGCAGCTGGCTGGAGCTGCGGCCGCACACCGGGCGCCTGCATCAGCTCCGACGCCACCTCAAGCACCTCTCGCATCCGATCGTCGGCGACGTGCGCTACGGCGACGGCCGGGTCAATCGCGACTTTCGCACCCGCTTCGACCTGCATCGTTTGGCCTTGCACGCCTGGTCGCTCCGCCTTCGTCACCCGCACACCGGCGGGCCCTTGCGCTTCGATCTCGCGCCGGCCGATCAGCTCGGCGAGGCCCTCGCGGCCCTCGAGATCACGGCCTCGCCCCCCGATGCCGGCGACTTCTTGGCCGCAGATCTTCGCCCCGCCGTCGCGCCACCCGACTGAGCCCCCTCCTTTGGAGTGGGTGTCAGGCCCCCCGCGGCGGCGGCGACTGCCCCTTCGAGCGCTTGCGTCGACGCAGCCCCGGCGACACTCTCGGTCGTGGCCGCCAACCCGCATGCGGGGCCACCGCCCGACGAAGGGGCGGGGCTTCGCCACTTCTTCAGCGTCTTTCGCTACAGCCGTCGCGCGATCGGCTTGGTGTGGACGACGAGTCGTGCGCTCACGCTGACCTTCTTGGCCCTGACCTTGCTCGCCGGCTTGGCCCCGGCCGCCGCGGCGTGGGTGGGGCAG
>JAUIJR010000365.1 GCA_030431075.1 Polyangia bacterium
GGGATGGGCGCCAGCGGCTCGCGGGCCGGGAATGAATCCAAGCCCCAGGAGTTCGAAACGCGCGAATTCGAGGCGGCCTTCGGTCTCGACCAAAGCGACAACCATGGCGAACTCCCGACCCTCGATCGACACGAACTCGCGGCGGTGGCCGACGAAGTCGGAATCGAGGTGCAAGCACTCGCGACCCAAGCCGTTGAGCTCGTCGATGGGTCGGCTCCCGTCGAGCGCAGAACCACCATCTCCGGGGAGGTCCCTGTGGTGGTACTCAATCGGGAACTCGCAACGGGGGTTCAGCCTCGGCTGGCGCCGGCCCTCTCTCGCCTGCTCGATCGTGCCTTTGGCAGCGAAGGGCGGCACGAGATGATCGGCTCGAACTACGTGTGGAGCTCGCCCGCGGGCGAGGTCACGGTGGCGCCCCACCTGCGCGGCGCGACCTTGGTGCTCGAGTCTCGCCTCAACGAGATGCCCGCGCTCCGACAAAGCCGCACGCGATGGTGGGCGCTCTTCGGTTTCTTGTTCGGCGTGTTCGTGACGGTGGCCGACGGCGTCGACGAGCCCGAGATCTTCTTGATCTGGTTCATCTTCACGATGATCGGCTTCACGGTGGGCCGTCTCACGGGCCGTCGCACCCAACGCAAAGCCATCGCCGAGCGCCGCGAGCGACTCCAACAAGTCGCCGACCGCATCGCCGCCCTCAACCAGTCTCCGATCCCCGCCGACCCCACGCCCTAAGTCCCCGCACCGGCCCACTCCGATGCGCACCCTCAGCCCCACGATGGAACACCGCGCCCTCGCCCGCCGAACCCCCGAGCACCTGCTCGCCGGGATCATGGTCGGCCTGGGTGCCCTGTGCTGCTTTTTCGGTGCCTTCGAAGTGGGCTTGGTGGTGGCCGCCAGCGCGGCACTGTCGGTGTGGGTGGACGTGTAGGGGCGGGGGCACGCTTGCACGATCCCAGCGAGCTGCGCGAGCTCGTTCGCGCCGCGCATGGCCGCAGGCATGTCGGGGGCTATTGATAAAACACCGGCCGATCGTGGGTGAAGGCGGATCTGCAGAGTTCGATGAGCCGCTCCAACAGCGGCTCGCCATCGACGTCGAACGTGAGAGGGGAATCGGGACGCAGCGTCCCGAAACGAGGTGACGTGTGGTGCGTGGCGGCAAAGTGGGACGTTGGGTCCCGAAAGAGGGTAGGCGAAGGTCTCGGGACGGGTGAATCGGGACGGAGCGTCCCGAAACGAGGTGGCGCGTGGTGCGTGGGGGCAAAGTGGGACGCAGGGTCCCGAAAGAGGGGCAGCGAAGGTCTCGCCACCGGGAATCGGGACGCAGAGTCCCGAATCAAAGTGGCGCCCGCGGCGTGAGGGCGCTCAGCCCAAGGCACTGAAGGCCCTCCCGTCTCGTGGCAGGCTGTGGGTGCATGGCGGACGGACCCGGCCTTCGCTTCACGTCTTGGTATCGTCTGGACGAAGCGCTCGAACAGATGCCCGGCGGGGCGGGGGTCTTTCAGGTTCATCGAAGTGCATGGAACCCACGACTGGCTGTGCCGTCACGCGCTCGTCTCGGGGCGCCGTTCGCATGACGTCCACTGCGAGCGACTGACGAAGCGTTTTGAGGCGCGCTTTGGCTGTGCGCCCAGCCCGTCTCACATCCCGGAGTCTTCGTCGCGGGACCGAAGCCCTCGAGAGGGTTAGCTCGCCGTTCACTCAATCGCGGCGCCGTCGCGGCTTGCGAAAGGCCATCACGAACAAGGGCAGGGCCAACAAGGGGGGCAGCAGGCGCAGGACCTCCAAGATGAAGTCCTGGGTGCTGCGCTGGGCCGCGGCTTCTTCTTCAGCGAAGAAGCGTTCGGCGCGAGCGACCAGCTCGGGGTCGAGCTCCGCGTCGAGTTCGGAGTCCGGGGCCTCGGGATCGACCTCGGGGTTCCTGCGCTCGGCGCGGGGATGCTTGGGGAGCTCTTGGTCGGCGAGCTTGCCGGCCGCTTCCATCAGCTCGACCAATTGGCGTCGGCGGGCGTGCGGGTCTTCGCCGATGGCGCCCGCGGCCAGGTCGCGGAAGGTCTCGAGCTGGGCGTGGCTGTCTTTGGCGTGGGGATTTTGCAGCCACATGGCGAAGCCGGCCGTCGCCGCCGCGAAGCGGAAGGACGCGCTGCCGCGGGCGTTGTGCGTCGCGTGCAAGGTCGTCGTCGAGAGCTCACTGTGGCTCGCGCCGGGGGCTTTGTGGCGCAAGCGCAGCTCCATCACGCGGGCGTTGGCGTCGAACTGCCCGTCGGGGACCACCTCGTACAGGGCCGTCACGTTGTGGCCGGCCCCGATCTCGCCCGCGTCTTTGGTGTCGTCGGCGAAGTCGCGGTCGGCCAGGACGCGGTTGTCGTAGCCGATGAGACGCCAGCGCGCGACCGTCTCGGGGTCGAACTCGACTTGGATCTTCACGTCCTGGGCGATGGTCTGCAAGGTCGCGTTCGCCTGCTCGACCAGGACGCGATGGGCTTCGGCGAACTCGTCGATGTAGGCGTAGTTGCCGTTGCCGTGGTCGGCCAGCTGCTCCATCGCCGCGTCTTGATAGTTCGCGCCACCAAAGCCGAGCACCGAGAGGTAGACACCCGAGTCGCGCTCTTTTTCGATCAACTCGACGAGGGCGTCTTGGCCCTGGGTGCCGACGTTGAAGTCGCCGTCGGTGGCCAAGATGACGCGGTTGATGCCGTCTTCGTCGAAGTGCGCGCGCGCGAGTTTGTAGGCGAGCTCGATGCCCTGGCCCCCGTTGGTCGAGCCGCCGGCTTCGAGGCGCTGCATGGCCGAGATGATGCGCTCGCGCTGATTGCCGGGCGTGGGTTCGAGCACCACGCCGGCCGCACCGGCGTAGACGACGATGGCGATGCGGTCCTTGGCGTCGAGGGTCTGCGTCAAGTTGCGCAAGGCGGCCACGACCATCGGCAGCTCCTCGCTCATGGAGCCCGAGACGTCGAGCAAGAAGACGAGGTTGCGGCGGGGTTGGTGCGCCGTGGGGACGTGTTTGCCCTGCAGGCCCACGCGCACGAGCTTGTGCGAAGGCGCCCAGGGGCAAGGCCCCATCTCGGTGTGGATGGCGAAGGGGCGCGCGTCCATCGGGTCGGCGTAGCCGTAGTCGAAGTAGTTGATGAACTCTTCGATGCGCACCTGTCCGGGGGCAGGAAGGTTACCGTTGCGGATCGCTTTGCGAGCGAGGGTGTAGGCGCCGGTGTCGACGTCGATCGAGAAGGTCGACTGGGTGTCTTCGCGGGTCTCGACGTAACCACGGGACTCGAAGTCCGGGGTGGCGAGCAAAGTGGCGAGGGGGCCGTGGTTGCCCACCGCGAACGCACCACCGTAGGGGCTGGCGACGAAGTGGCCGCTTTGTTGCTGCATCACGCCCAAGATCCCGGCCCCGCGCGAGGCCATCGCAGGATCAAAGTTGCGGGCCATCTGCGGAACTGCGCTCTTGGGCCCCTTGAGGGCGTACAGGCCACTTTTGGACTTGCTGGTGGGCTTGCCCATCTTGCCCTCTTCGCCCTTGTGCCGGCTGATGCCCGGCGGCTCGAACTCCTCGGCCTCCTCGGCGACCTCCAAGAAGTGAGAGATCCGCCCCGTCTCGAACTCGAGCGGCTCTAGGTCCATCTGCAGCGGCCCGGGGTCGTCGGCGCGCAGGTTCAGCACGAGCCCCAAGCCCATCAAGGCACACGCCGACACCAAGCAAAGGCGTCGGCGGCGAGTCCAGCCTCCCGGAGCAAAAGATCCAGAGGACGATCCAGAGTCACGAGGGGCGGCCACGAAAGCTACGGACAGCGCGTCCGTGGCCAGGTTCCCGCGGCCGAGAAAAGGCCCCGCCTCTACTTCGTCTGACAGCTCTTTTGCGAGCTCGGGCAAGCGAAGCGGACGTGGATGTGATCGACGTGGCCGCGGACGTGTTGGACGACGGTGTCGACGCTGCCGGGGGGGCGCGGGTACTCGAGCCAGGTGGCGAGGTCGCGCTTGGAGATCAGCTTTTGCTCGACCGCGTAGTCGTGCAGCAGCTTTTGCAGCTGCGTGTCGATGAAGATGTGCTCGACGGCGCCGGTCGCGACCAGGGTCTCGAGCAAGCGCCAGGTCTCGCCTGCGTCGAGGTTCTGGGCGTTCATCTCGCGCCAGTTGAGGTCGGCCGTGTCCGGGCCTTTTTGGATGTAGCTCAGGTCGACGTCACGGCCCGATTGGTGCGAGCCGTGGGGCTTGAGGCGGCCGCCTTCGCGCGCGGACATGTTGCCCACCAGCACCGGCTGCACCGGCTTCGCGTCGCTTCCGCGCTCGGACCAAGCGCTGAGCGCCTTGTCCATGATCGCCACCGTCTCCGCCGTCGCCCAGCCCTTCCAAGGCGTGTGCTTGAGGATGCGGCCGGGTCCGTCGAGCATCGGCACCGCGCCGCGCAGCTGCCCGCGCGAGGGCAGGCCCACCGACTCCGAGCGGACGCCATGCTTGGGCTTGTAGACCACGACCTTGGTGCCGGGCCCCAGGTCCTTTTCGAGCGGGATGCCGGGGTTCCACGACTGAATCTCGTGGTGGTAGATCTTGTAGAGGTTGGCGATGAACTGGATGGAGCCGCCGCGCTTGACCGTGTAGAGCACCTCGCTCGGCACCGTGAGGCCCTGGTCCCAGTTGGGGTTCCACCACTTGCCGCCGGGGGCGCGGGGGAGCTTGATCTTGGATTCGGGCTCGGGCTCGGGAGCGGGGGGAGGGCCGCTCTCGTCGTCGAGCTCGCCGGCTTCGCGGGGGCCCACACCTTCGCGGGGCTCGGGCTCGTCGGCCGCCTCGACCTCGTCTCCCCTTTGGACGGTGAGGCTCGGGCCGGCCGGCGGGGCGTCGTCGCCGGTGAACTTCACCAGCATCACGCCGGCCCACGCTGCGGCCGCCGCCGCCCAGATCAAGGGGGCCCGGGAGCGGGGGGCGGACTCTTCTTCGTCGAGCTCGAGGGCGTCTTCGTCGGCGAGGTCCTCGTCGGCCTCGTCGTCGTCGTCGTCGTCGTCGTCGAGTTCATCCTCGTCGACTTCATCGAGCTCGTCGTCGTCGTCGAGTTCATCCTCGTCGACTTCATCGAGCTCGTCGGCCTCGTCGGCCTCGTCGGCCTCGTCGAGTTCGTCGTCCTCGGCCTCGAGCTCGGTGGGCTCGGCTTCGCCATCGGCCTCGGCCTCGATCTCGGCTTCGGCGCGCTCGAGGTCCTCGGCGTAGTCCCAGTACTCCTCCTGCTCGGGGGTCTTGGAGCGTCCGGCCGGGGTGCCCTCTTTGGAGGGTTTGGGCGGTGGAGTGGTCTTCGACACGCGTGAAGAGGGCGCCGCGAGCGCGACGTCGCCGCGCATCATGCCACGCGACCTGAGATCGGTCACGAAAGCGGCACGAGGCGGGGTGGGGGCCGCGCGGGGAGGGCGCGGGGCTCAGCGAAGGCCCAGACGCCGGCGCAACAGCCACTCGAGGGGCAAGGTCGCGAGCAAGGCGAGCAGGGCGAACCAGCCGTTCCAAAGGGGGAACTCGCGCGTGCGCGTGACCGCGCTGCGGCTGTCTTCGGCCAAGGGGAGGTCGGCGGGGAGGGCATCGCCGCCGCTTTCGACGTTGCCGAGGGCGACGCCGCCGCTGCGCTCGG
>JAUIJR010000366.1 GCA_030431075.1 Polyangia bacterium
TGCAAGGTTGATGACTCGGTCGAGTTTTTGTACCGCGAGTCGGCCGGCATGGTGTGGACCTCGATGACCCTGCGCGAGCGAGCGGACCTCACGGGAACCTTGTGGGTGGGCTTCGCCGCGCAAAACTCGAACTCGCAGCCGACCACCCTCGTGCTGGCGGACTGGATCAGCTTTCGGCGACCGAGCGGGCTCGCGGACTGCTACTCGCAGTAGGCGAGTGCTCGAGCGCGAAAGTCGGCCAGCGGTCGGCCCAGGGCGCGGCCGCCTCCAGCTCGAAGGCCAGCGCGAACAGCCGTGCGTCTTGGCCGGGCGAGGCGGCGAAGTGGACCCCCACGGGGAGGCCCTGCGCGTCGGCGCCCAAAGGTAGGGACATCGCGCATGCCCCCACGATGTTGTGCAGCGGGGTGAAGCCGGCCAGCGCTTCGGTCCGCCGCAAGAGGAGCTGCGGGTCCAAGTTGGGGGCCAAGTAGCCGAGGGAGGGCGTCTCGACGCCGATCGTCGGGCACAAGTAGGCGTCGTAGGCGTCGAGAAACTCGAGGCCGAGGCGGCGAACTTTGGCGAGATTCTCGCGGGCGAGCTCGAGGCCGCGCGGCTGGCCCTGAACGAAGGCGTCGCGCAGCCACAAGGTGAACGCTTCCATGTGCTCGGGGCCGAGCCCCCCTCCCAGGCCCCCGCCGAGGAGGGGCGCGAGCTGATCTTCGAGCCCTTTGACGAAAGCGCCAGCCATCGTGAAGAAGGCCTGGGAGATATCGGGGCCGAGGGCCGGGGGCGCCTCGATGAACTCGACTTGGTGTCCGAGCGCGGTGCAGAGCTTCGCAGTCGCCTCGACCGCCGAGCGTCCGGGCGCGGGCGCGGGCGCGCCCATCAAGGTGTTGGTGTAGGCCGCGATTCGCAGGGGGCGCGAGGGCGGCTGCGCGCGCGCTTCGAGGGGAGGGAGAGTCGCGCTGGCGCCGGATCGTTGAGTGGCGAGAAGAAAGGCCCAGCTGTCACGGACCGATCGCGTCACGACGTGCTCACTGACGAGCGCGCCGAACTCGGTGGGCGCCGGCTGTGCGCTGAGGCAACGCCCCGCGCTCGGCTTGAACCCGAACAGACCGCAAAGGGCCGCGGGCCCCCGGATCGATCCGCCACCATCGCTGGCGTGGGCCATCGGCACCAAGCCGGCCGCGACCGCCGCCGCCGCGCCGCCGGACGAGCCCCCGGCGGAACGATCGAGGGCCCAGGGGTTGCGGGTCACGCCATGTGCGAGGGTCTCGGTGCTCCCCAACAAGCCGAGCTCGGAGCTGGCGCTGACCCCGAGACAGACGAGGCCGCTGTCTTGGATGGCCGCGTGGTAGGGCAGCGTCTCTTGGGGGCGATGCCCCATGCTCGCAAAGAGGCGACTGCCGTAGCTGCAGGGCAAGCCGGGGTAGGACAAGAGGTCCTTGACCAAGAAGGGCACACCTCCGAAGACTCCACTGCCGGCGGACTCGGCTTGGGCTAAGGCCGCGTCGGCATCTCGGTAGACCAGCGCGCCCAGCTGGGGATCGAGCGCCTCGATCCGCGCGAGGGTCGAGGCGACCAGCTCTTTGGCGTGGAGTTCACCGCGGCGGATCAGCTCGGCTTGGGCCGTGGCGTCGAGTTTCCAGAGTTCATCGCTCATTGCTCACCCATCTTTCGAAGCCGGCCAAGCCGGCGAGTTGGAAGGACCAAAAGGCTTCGAAGGCCTCGGCGATCTGGGCCGGGTCCTCGTAGCTCTCCAAGATCGCCACGATGGCGCGGCGCGAGGTGTGGAAGATGCTTCGCAGCGTAAAGGGGACCAGCTCGGGCAAGGGGCCCCCGGTGCGACCTTCGAGGTGCGCCGCGCTCAGCTTGACGAGGCTCTCGACGAAGCGCTCTCCCCAAGCTTCGAAGGGCGTGCCTTCGTTGCGATGCAGCAAGATCACGACGCGGCGGCGATTGGCCGTCCAAAAGGCGAGGAGTTCTCTTGCGGCCGGATCTGCGAGCCCTTGGCGTGCTTCGGCATCGACCCGAAGGAGGGCGGCGACGCGCGCTTGCAAGAGGGTGTCGAAGCGCGCGACGAACTCCAGATCCATGATCGCGTCGAAGAGCGCGTCCTTGCTCGGGAAGTAGCGGTACAAGTTTCCGGCCGAGACCCCGGCCTCACGAGCGATGCCGGCCATCGTGGTGGTCGGTACTCCGTCGCGGGCAAAGCAGCGCTCGGCCGCCTCGCGGATGCGGGCTTCGACTTCGCTTTTGCGTCGCTGGACCATCTTGCGCCTGTCCCTGCTTCTCGAACTCAAAAGTGAATGACATATTCACTTTTGAGAGTCAAGAGCGAATAGGCGCCGCCGAGGCGAGACGCAGCTCAGGGGAGGGGCGGCGCCCCGGCGGGCGCGGGGCTTTCGCCGCAGGGCGCCGGCGCGGGGATCTTCGAGCGTCGGGGGGCGCCGCGCATCTCGAGGGCGATGGCCGTGGTGCCCAAGATCGCGGCCACGCCCGCGCTACCGACGGCGGCCCAGGTCGTCGCGCGTCGGCTTCCGGCGTCGTCGACGACGGCGGAAGCCGTGCCGAGGCCGGCTGCGCTCAGGGCCATGAAGGCGCCCGCGCCGGCCGTGCCGGCGATGATGCGGCGGTGTCGACGGTGACGCTCGGCCGGGCTCGGGGGGAGATGAACGACGCGGGTCTCGCCCGCCACCAGCTCGAGCGCGGCGCGGCGGGCTTCGATGCGCAGCTCATGGGGCCCGGGCTTTAGGGGACGCACCCGCTCGTCGCCTTCGGGGACGGTCCACAGCTCGCCGTCCAAGCAGACTTGCGCACGCTCGTCCGCGATCACCCGCAAGATCGAGATCTTGGCTTCGATACTCAGCCGGCGCTGCGCCGCCTCTTCGCGCCGCTTGGGATCCGCGGCCTCGTGCTCGAGGGCTGCGAAGACCTCCCAAGCGCGCAGGGGATGTTCGGCGCGCTCGAGCGCCACGCCCAAATTGAAGGCGGTGGCCGGGTGGGGCGAGAGACTCTGCGCGCGCTCGTAGTGGTCGACCGCCTCGGCGTAGCGACCCTCGGCGAAGGCCCGGGTGCCGGCGTCGAACTCGTCGGCCGCGGCCTGCTGCACGTTCGTGGGCTCGAGGGCCTGACCCGAACTGGGGCCCGGGGCCAACAAAGGGCTGGCGATGAGCCAGCAAAGAGCCACACGAAGGAGCATCGAGCGCAGGTCCCCGCGTCGGGGGCCCGAGACCATAGCAACTCGCGGCCCCCCTGGCGTGGTGCGCGATCACTCCCGCCTTGGGCCTAGTTCGTGTAGGGGTTGTCCTTGAGCTCGGCCGTAGGCTCTGCCTTGGGGGCGCTCGCGCGGCGCCGTCGCGCGCTTCGGGGCCGCGCCTCGTCGCCTTGGGCCTCGCTCGCGTCGAGCTCCACGAGCTCGACTTCGGGCACGCTCGCCGGCTCGCTGCGCGCTGCGCCGGCCGCGGTCGAGCTCGCGCCTTGCACCGAGGTCGCGGGCTGTGGCGGAGCTTCACGCATGGCCGCGTCGATGGCCATCGCCGGCGCCTCGCGGGCCGGCTCGGCCTGGGTTTGTTCCCACACGCTGGCTCCGTAAAAGGCGGCCACGGCCGCGGCCGCGATGGCCAAGCCGCCCCAGACCAGGGCGCCCCGCCCGGCGCGGCGCGGCGCGATGCCGAGCTCCGAGGCTTCGAGCTGCGTGGCGAAGGGGAGGGCCTCGCGGGTGATCTTCGCGTTCGTCGAGATCCACCGGCGGGTCTCGGCGTCGGTGACCCCGGCGTTTTGGAGCTCGTCTTCGATCGCCTCGGCCAGCTGCATCGCGCTTTGAAAGCGGCAGCTCGGATCGGCGTGCAAACACGCGAGCACGATCGACGAGACCCAGGGGGCCACGTTGGCCTGCTCGAGGCGGGTGGCGAGCTCGCTTCGATCGCAAGCGCGCAGTCGGTCGAGGGTGTCGGGCTGGTGATCGTCGCCGAAGGGAAGCTCTCCGACCACGAGCTCGAAGAGCACCGAGCCCAAGCTGAACACGTCGCTGCGCGCGTCGAGGCGCGCCAACATCGACTGCTCGGGGCTCATGTAGGGGAGCTTGCCGGCGAGCACACCGGTTTGGGTGTGGCCGAGTTGTCCGCGGGCCTTGACGAGGCCGAGGTCGATCAACACCGCGCGACCTTCGGTGTCGATCATGATGTTGTGCGGCGAGATGTCGCGATGGATCGCTTCGAGCGGGGTGCCGCTCTCGTCGGCGACCGTGTGCACGGCATGCAGGCCGCGCGCGACATCGGCGATGATCCGCGCCGCCTCGCTACCCGGAAGTCGCGCCTCGCGGTGCAGCTCGAGCTGCCGCAAGGTCACACCGTCGATGAGCTCGAGGACCAAGAAGTTGCGGCCGTCGACCTCCTCGATGCCCACCGTCGAGACCACGTTCGGATGTCGGATCCGAGACGCGACGCGCGCCTCGTCGTAGAAGCGATCCAAAAACCCCGGCTCTCGCGCAAGATGCGGGTGGATCAGCTTGAGCGCGAAGCGCCGCTCGAAGCCGCCCGCTCCCGACAAGCGCGCCCGGTAGACGGTGGCCATGCCACCGACTGCGATGCGGGCATCGACCCTGAATCGGCCGAGCTTGATGGGTGAGGGAGATTGCGGCATCTACTTGGGGTGACCCGAGGCCCTGGGAAGAGCTTATCAGCGCAAGCTGGGCCTGGGGGCGCAAATGCGCGGTTTGATGCGCGGAATTGGATCGACGTCGCGGTGGCAGCTTTCGAAGATTTGGGAGCTGAAGTTCGCGTCGGCGCCGACTGCGACAACCTGGTCCGAAGGACGGAGTCCGGCTTCGAGGTGCAATCGCAAGGCCTGCCCAATCTGATCCATGAATTGGTGCACGCCACCGTTCAGGGCGGATTGGATGACGACCACGGCTTTCCCTACGGCGAAATCCCGCTCGATATGCGTCGCGCCGATCACCGCGCGCAGCTGCACGAGGAGCTGTGCTGTTGTGTGCTCTCATGTGCGTTCGTCGATGCGGAGCAGCGCGACGCCTGGTTCAGCGAACAGGTCGAGATCCTGCCCGTGTTCTACGGGCTCGAGGACAACCCCGACGCATTCGCCGCGTTGGTCGAGTCGACCCTCCTCGCGCATCCGGGCGAGGCCGGGGAGATGCGAGCGCGGGCCCGCGCGGCCTTGGACGCGCGCCTCGAGGCGGGGGCGCGTCGCTTGGGCCTCGACTCGCTCTGCCTCGAGTCGCTCGATTGGCCCGAATTCGAGACGCTATGGGGTCGATTTCGGGACGGTGCCGGTCGCTGAAGGGACGGCGGGGGGCCCTTGTCGCGGCGCGAAACCGGGGCCAAGATCGCCGGGTCTCAGACGACACCCCGACATGGCCTCGCTACCTGCATCTCTTCGAACCCCGCGCCCACGCGAGCACCGTCCCCGCTTCGCATGGCGCTGGGCGGCGCAGGCGGCAGCGATGGCCATGGCGGGGCTCATCACCTGGGGCATCTCCGGTGAAGCCGAGGCGGCGACCTTGCACGCGCACGGGATGGCCGTGATGCATCTCTTCGACTGGCACGCGTGGGTCGGTCCCGCCGAGCCCACGCCCTATGCTTCGGGC